>CAVRZY010000128.1:0-5840 GCA_963725415.1 uncultured Acidobacteriota bacterium
CGACCGTAGGTCGGCCTTCTTCTTCACTTGAAGCCCAACCCACCCCACCCCGCCCCGCAATTCTCCCCGTCAAAGCGCCCTCACCCCGGTTTCACGATGTCCCGGTGCGTGGCCTTGACCCGGAAGCCGGCCCGCGTCAGGCCGCGGATCTCGTCCGCGTCAATCACTGAACGGCACCGGCCACCCGTGCAGCCTGCAGCCCTCGTGAGCTAGCCGGAGGCCTCACAACGGCCAGACAATCATGTGTCCAGGAACCGGCACAACGATGCAGACTGGCCAAAAAGCCTGTCGCGCGTCAGCAAACAAGAAAATCCTGCCGAGGCTGCGGTCTCCACCAGTCGCCCATTGTTAAGAGTGTCCCAAGCCCGTGAGCGCGCCGTCTCCGCGTCCACACCGAACTCCCTCAACAGCAAAGTGAGATTGTTCGGCATGTTCACGTCAAGCAGCCACATTGGGAGTGTCGAGGAACTCTGAGGCAACCTTCATGATTTCGGGGATCGCCTCGTGGGGGAACGGAGCGTAGCTCTCCTCAATCTCTTCCAGCCTCATGCCCTCTGCCAAGCACGACAAGATGAAGGAGACAGAAAAACGCGTGTTCCGGATTGCCGGTCTGCCACCCAACAGGGCGGGGTCGCAAACGATCCACTTGTAGTTCTTGTAAGGCAGGGGCTCCCAATGTTCCACGACGGCTACCCGCCTTCAATCATAGAACAAGTTCACTTCGCAATTCCGCCCGTCAAAGCGCCCTCACCCCGGCTTCACGATGTCCCGGTGCGTGGCCTTGACCCGAAAGCCGGCCCGCGTCAGGCGGCGGCGGATTTCGTCGGCGATCATCACCGAGCGGTGCTGGCCACCCGTGCAGCCGAAGGCGATGGTCAGGTAGCTCTTGCCCTCCCGGATGTAGTGCGGCAGCAAATAGACTAGCAGCTCCGAGATCCGCCCGATGAACTCCACCGTCTGCGGAAACGAGCGGATGTAGCGCGCCACCGAAGCATGCCGCCCGCTCAGCTTCTTGAACTCCGGGATGTAGTTAGGGTTGGGCAGAAAGCGCACGTCGAAGACCAGGTCGCTGTCCGCCGGCACCCCGTAGCGGTAGCCGAAGCTGGTCACGTAGACCATGATTTTGGATTGCTCGCGCTCCCCGCGGAACTTCTCCGCCATCCACTCCCGCAGCTCGTGGACGTTGAACTTGGAGGTGTTGACGATGTGGTTGGCCAGGGCCCGGATGGGCGCCAAGGCCCGCCGCTCGGACTGGATGCTGCGGGCCACCGAGCGCTCCGTGCCCAGCGGATGCGGTCGCCGCGTCTCGCTGAAGCGCCGCAGCAGCGTCTGGTCGTCGGCCTCCAGAAACACCAGCGTGGTAGGGATCCTCTGGCCGATCTTCTTATAGAGGACGGGAAAGCGCGCCAGCCCCTCCCGCTCCCGAATGTCCACCACCAGCGCTGCGCAGCGGATGTTAGGCGAATCCTTGGTAAGTTCGGCGAACTTGGGGATCAGCTCAATGGGCAGGTTGTCCACCGAGTAGTAGCCCAGGTCTTCTAGACACTTTAGTACAGTGCCCTTGCCGGAACCGCTCAACCCGGTGATGACGACAAGCTCCGGGTGCAGGGGTCGGAAGGCAGGCCGGCTGTCTTTGCTCACGCCTCAATCAGGTCGAAATTGCCGTCGCGCCGCCGCAGCAGCACCGAGATGCGATTGGTCTCCGCGTCCCGATAGACGACGTAGTCGCGGTCTTGCTCGATCTCCAGCAGGGCCTCTTCCAGGGTCATGGGCTTGCGCCGTTCGTGGTGATTGCTGCGGAACACCTGCTTGCCCGGGCCGGCTTCGCTCTCAATCTCCGCCGCCACGCCGGCCGGTGGCTCGGGGATAGTCTCTTCTTCCAGGGCCGCAGACTTGGGGCTGCGCTTGATGTCCCGCCACTTCTCCCGTAACCTCAGAATCTGCTTCTCGAGCTTGTCGGCCGCGTCGCAGATGGCCGGAAACATCTCGGTTCCGGCCCCGATTCCCACCAGGTTGTGGTCGTGGAACCGGACCGTGATTTCGGCCTGCTGGATGTGGCGCTCGCTGGTCAAGATCACGTGCGCCTCCCGCTCCCCCTGCTTCATATCCAGCAGCTTGGCCAGCTTGGCGAACTTGGCCTCCATCCTGGCCCTCTGCGCCGGAGTCAGCGCCTCTTGTTTGCCAGTGTAGGTGATCTTCATGTCTCCCTCCGAAGGCGGCTATTCAGGGCGAACACGCCGCTGGTGCGTGGATGGTATTCGCATGTCTTCCCGGTATTTGGCCACCGTGCGCCGCGTCACCTGGATCCGGAGGCTTGCAAGCGCGCCGTGATTTGTTCATCCGTCAGGGGGTGCGCCGCATCTTCCTCCGCGATCATCTTCTTCACCATACGCTTGACGATCAGCAGCGGCGTCACGCTGCCCGAAGGTCCCTGCACCGCCTCCGAAAAGAAGTAGCGCAGCTCGAAGACCCCCTGGGGCGTATCGGCATATTTGTTGGCCACCGCCCGGCTGACCGTGGACGGATGAACTCCGATTTCCTCGGCGATTTCCTTGATCATCATGGGCTTCAGACGGTCGATCCCACGATCCAGGAATTCAGTCTGCCGCCGCACGATGGTCTGGCAGACCCGCAGAATGGTGTGCTTGCGCTGCTCGATGTTCTTCATTAACTGGATGGCCGAAGCATACCGTTCCTTGACGTAGTTCCGAACCTCCTTGTCCGGCTCCTGGCTGCGAGTCAGCATCCGCCGGTATTGCGCATTCAACCGCAGCGGCGGCAGATCCTCATCGTTTAGTTGAATGATGTATTCATCGCCCTCTTTGAAAATGTAGACATCCGGTTCCACCTGGCGCGCGCCCGGCCCGGAATAGCGCTGCCCGGGCCGCGGATCCAAATGCCGGATCACCTCGACCGCCCTCTGGATGTGCTCCAGCGGCCGCCCCAGGGTCTTGGCCAGTTCCCGGAACTGGTGCAACTCCAGCAGCTTCAGATGGTCTGCCACGATCTGCCAGGCCACTCCGTCGCGTCCGTTGCGGCTCTCCAGTTGCAGCAGCAAGCACTCGCGAGGGTCCCTGGCCCCCACCCCGGCCGGGTCCAGCGATTGCACCACCCGCAGTGCCGTTTCGACATCCTCCCGGCGGTGCTCCCCAGTGGCCGCAATTTCCTCCAGCGACGCCGTCAGGTAGCCGCTCTCGTCCAGGTTGCCGAGGATCGAATCCGCGGCGTCATGCACGGCATCGCTCAGGGGAAGCATGCTAAGTTGGGAACGCAAGTAATCCGGCAACGTCTCCGGGGCCGAAACAAACGATTCAAAGGAGGGTTTCTCGATCCGCTCGCCGGCCGGGCTCTTGTAACCTGGGTCCAGATAATCGTCAAAGAAGGAGCCGAAATCGATCTCCTCGAACGGATCTGCCACCTTCAGCTCCACCGCCTCAGTCTCCCCCGCAGGGGGCGCCTCGATAGGGTTTGCGCCGCTCGGCGTCTCAGCTTCCGTTAGGCTCTCCGCAAGATCGGACGGGCCCTCTTGGGGAACATACCCGTCCCCGTTGACCGCCTGCAAAATGGACTGGTCCGCTGGCGCCGCCACCCGTTCGGCTTCCAGCAGCGCCTGGATCTCCTCCGGGCTCAGCTCTTCTCCGCCTTCGGTCGCCTCTTCCAGAACCGGGTTCTCCGCAATCTCCTGGGTGATCATCTCCCTGAGTTCCAGACGGTTCAACTGGAGCACCGTCACCATCTGGACCAGACTGGGAGTCAGGATCTGCTTCTGCGCGACCTTCAGTTGCAGTCTGGGTGACAGCAGACTCATCTGGCTACATGATACCAGAGGACCGTGGAGCGTGGATCGTGGGTCTGAGAGCTGCGGGCCTCTTACTCGCCCCCCGCCCCGGCCCCCCCGCCCAGTTTGAAGCCTTGTCCCAGGTACACCCGCTTCACTTCCGGATCGCGGCCCAGCGCCTCCGGGCTGCCGGCGCGGAATATCTTGCCGTTGTTGATGATGTAGGCACGGTCGGTGACCGCTAGTGTCTCCCGCACGTTGTGGTCGGTCACCAGGATGCCGATGCCGCTCCTCTTCAACTCGAAGACGATGCGTTGCAGCTCCAGCACCTGGATCGGGTCGATGCCCGAAAACGGCTCGTCCAGCAGCAGGAAGTTGGGCTGGATGACCAGCGAGCGCGCGATCTCCACCCGCCGCCGCTCCCCACCCGACAGCATGTACCCCTTGCTCTGCCGCACCTTTTCCAGGCCCATCTGCTCGATCAGTTGGCTCATCCGCGCCCGCCGTTCGCTCCCGTTGACCGGCAGGGTCTCCAGGATGGCCATCAGGTTCTCTTCCACCGTCAACTTGCGAAAGATGGAAGGCTCCTGCGGCAGGTAGCTGATTCCCCGGCGGGCCCGCTGGTACATCGGCAGCGCCGTGATGTCCTCTCCGTCCAGCGTCACCCGCCCCGAGTCCGGGCTAATCAGCCCCACGATCATGTAAAACGAAGTCGTCTTCCCGGCGCCGTTCGGGCCCAGCAGCCCCACCACTTCCCCCTGCTCGATGTAAATGGACAGGTCGTCCACCACGCGGCGCCCGCGATAGGTCTTCGAGATTTCGTAGGTCTGTAGCTTGGTCATGATCGACGGCGGATGCGGGTCTTCACCGGTTGCTGTTCTGCTCCGTTTACCAGCAGCTTATCGTCATTTGGGTAGTAGGTCAATTGAGCGCCGCGGGTCGAACCCCGCAGGCTGTCCACCAGCGTCGGGTCTCCCCCGTGCAGGTTGATCTTGGCTTCGGCCACATAATACTCGGCGTGCTCGGCCGTCCCCTTGCGAATCCGCTCGGCTTGCCTCTGAATAATCTCGACCTGCCCGTCGGCGTAGGCCCGGTCCAGCGAAGAATCGGCCTTGGCCTCGTTCAGATACGCCCGGATCTCCGCCGCCTTCACCTCCATGCCTTCTTTCGTGAGGCGAGCCCCGCCCGTATAGTGCGCCAGCCGGTTCTCCTCGGTGTACACCAGTTCTGCCGATTCGACCGTGACGAAGGTCGGAGCCGCTTTCTTCTTCGCCGCCGGGCTGCCAGGCTTAGGCGCATCCACCAACTGGGTCCTCACCTTCCCTCGGGCCGCCAGCCGCCGGGCCTGCCGGTCGATGTCGATGCGCTCGGCCCGGATGCGATTGGCCCCCTGCCAGACCACCGCGTCGCCTTCATAGCTGATCTTCTGGTTCCGGTTGCTGGTGCTCATCCGCTCGGCCGTGCCGTCTAGAGGTTCCTCTTGCGAGAGCATGGCCGAGGAAGTCCCCTTGCGGTCCGGCATTCGGGTTGACACCACCTTGCCCTGCGCCGTGATGTCGCCGCTTTTCTGATCCAGCGCCATCCGCTCTGCGCTGGTCGTGCCGCTGGCGTCCCACACCCGAGCTCCTCGTTCCAGCGTGATCCGCTCGCGCGTTTCTTCCAGCACCGCGTGCTCGGCCCGTCCTTTGCGCGCCCCCTCTTCGTAGCGGAAATCGCCCCATTGCTCCAGGCGCGCGAGCTGGCTAGTCTTGGGCTCGAATTCCGCCGCCAGGTCTTTGCTCCAGGTCTGAAGCACCGATCCCGGCTCCTTTTTCTTCTGCGGTTGGGGCGGCTCGCTGCGCGTGTACACGCCGAACGCGCGGAACGACTGGATCTGGTTGTCAGTCTCCAGCGAGTCTAAATCTTGGAGAATAGAGCTAACTCGAAAACCACTTGAAAACAGACTAGACAAGAATTATCACGGAAAACTCTTCGAAAACCACATCCAAGAACCAAGAGCCTTTGCAGCCGTGTCAAGACAGGCAAATCGGCTGGATTGAACTAGGTTACGACAAGTGGAACA
>CAVRZY010000129.1:0-32070 GCA_963725415.1 uncultured Acidobacteriota bacterium
TCGGTCCAGGTTGGGCGTGCGGGCCTGGGGGTCGCCGGCGAAGCCGGTGGCGTAGGCGGGGAACTGGTCTGCCAGGATAAGGAGCACGTTGGGACGCACTATGGCCCTGGGACCGGCCACCACCGCGCTGGCCAGACCCAGCCACTGGCGTCTGCTAATAGGTGATGCAGTTACACCAATTTCCGTTTTCATCGTAGTGGGGCCAGGGGCCTACCCTGCGGAAGCCGGAGACGATGAAGTCGTCGTACATGGGAGTAGGCTCGAAGTAGCCCGGATACCGCAGGTGCTCTTTGACGACCTCATCGTTGAGTTCCACGCCCAGGCCAGGCGTGTCGGGAACTGGAACGTAGCCGTTCTGGATGATGGGCTTGGGCGGGCCAGTCACCAGGTCCTGCCACCAGGGCATGTCCACGGCGTGGTTTTCGCACACCAGGAAGTTCCGCATGGTGGCCGCCATGTGCACGGCCGCCATCTGGCCAATCGGGGAGCCGGGCATGTGGATCACCGTGGGGATGCCGTGGATATCGGCGTAGTCCGCGATGCGCTTGCACTCCCGCATCCCTCCTGAGGCGACGTAGTCGGGCTGGATGAGATCCAGGGCCTGGTTGTCGATCAGGTTCTGGAAGCCCTCCTCCAGGCCGAAGGCTTGCTCGCCCGTCAAAATGGGCGTGGTGGTGGCCTCTTTGATGGCTTTGAAGCCGCGCCAGTTCTTCCAGCATTCCGGGATCATGTCCTCGGCCCAGGCCAACTGGTAAGGCTCGAAGGCTCGGGCGTAACGGATGGCGTCGTTCACCGAGAGGTTGCCGAAGTGGTCCGCGGCCAGCGGGGCGTCCCACCCGATGGCATCGCGGACGCCGGCGATGATCTCGCACAGGTAGTTTAGGCCCTTCTCCGTCGCCACGCCGTACTGGTTGATTGCGCCGGGCTTGTCCTTGACCAGGCTGGTGTAGAGGTCCATCTTGAAAAACGTGAAGCCCATCTTCTTGCGCTGGAGCATACGCTGGCCGTAGACCTTGGGGTCAGGGTGGCCCGTGGTATCGCAGTAGATGCGGATGCGATTGCGGAGCTTGTTCCCCAGCAGGCGCCAGGCCGGCACGCCGTAGACCTTGCCCGCAATGTCGTGCAGCGCCAGATCCACCGCGCCGTAGCCCGAGTTCCAGAAGTTCTGGGCGGCGGTGAACCGGATAGTGCGCAGAATGGACTCGATATCCAGCGGATTCTTCCCGAGCAGGTGCGCTTTGAGAACCAGCGCGCTGCCCTTGACACCCGCAGCGAAGACTTCGCCCAAGCCGTAGACCCCCTGGTTGGTGTCGATGCGAATGATGGGGTAATCGTAGTTGGCGGCCACGGTACAGGCGCGCATGTCGGTGATCTTGAGATTGCTCGGCGCGGAGCGTGTATTGACGCCCTGGGCGGCGGCCCCCATCGGGGCAACCGCGCCGGCCGCGAGCTGGAGCAGTTTCCGTCGTGTCATCTCAAGTAGTCCTTTCTATTTGGGGGTTGTGTAGCCTGTCCCCGAATTAATACGATGGACCATTGATGAGACATCTTACACGCAAGCAATTTCTCTCGCTGGGGGCGCTGGCTGCTCCCCGGCTGGAACTCCGCGGAGCTGCGGGCAGGCCTAAGAACGTCCTCTTCCTACTCTCGGACCAGCACAAGCACCGGGCGCTCGGAATTCACGGCGACCCGGTGGCCCGCACGCCGCACCTGGACGCGCTGGCGCGGGGCGGGGTGCGTTTCGACAGCGCCTATTGCACCAATCCCGTCTGTACGCCCTCGCGGGCTTCTTTGCTGACGGGGCTTTACACGCACAATCACCGGGCGTACAACAACTCGACTCCCTGGCCCTTCGAGCACAAGACCATCGCGCACGCCTTCAGCCGCGCCGGGTACATGACGGCCCTGATCGGCAAGATGCATTTCGTGGACGCGCAAACCCACGGCTTCGATTACCGGCTGGATTTCAACGACTGGTTTCAATACCTCGGTCCGAAAACCAAGCTGTACACCGAAGAATTGAGCCGCCGCAATTCCGGATCGGGGCTGCCCCAGATCGACGACCTGTGGCGGGATTATGACGACCCCTGGCTGGGCGTTCGCGAGAAGGACGATCGCGAAGGCCCCGTGCACGTAGGCCGCGTCTCCAAGCTGGCCGAGAAGGACCACTTCGAGGACTTCGTGGCGCGCGAGTCGATCCGCTTCCTCCGCGAGCATGGCAAGAGACGACCATTCTTCCTGCTGGCCTCGTTCCTGAAGCCGCACGATCCGTTCATGCCAGCCGAGCGCTTCGCCAGAATGTTTCGGGCCGAAGACATGCGGCTTCCTGACACCTGGGGCAAGGTGGATCTGGCGACGGTGCCGCGCGAGATCCGCACCTCGATCGAGCGCAACGCGCCGACCCCCGAGCTGCGCGATCCCGAAAAGGCGAAGCTGCGCATCGCGCTGTACTACGCCAACCTGGCGCAGATGGACGATTGCGCCGGCCAGATTCTGGCGGCGTTGCGGGAACTGGATCTCGAGAAGGACACCGTGGTGCTGTACACCTCGGACCACGGCGAAATGCTGGCCGAGCACGGGCTGTGGCAGAAGTTTGTTTTCTACGAAGCGTCGGTGGCGGTTCCGCTGATCTTCCGCGTGCCGGGCCTGACGCCCGAGAACGCCGCCTGCGCCACCCACGTCAGCCTCACCCAAATCTTTCCTAGTCTGACCGAACTGTGCGGCGTCCCGACGCCTGCGGGCCTCGATGGCACGAGCCTGCTCCCCACCCTGCGCGAGCCCTCCAAGACACTGGACACCGCGGTTTTCTCCGAATACAACCTGCGGAACCCGCGCGCCAAGTACATGATCCGCCGCGGGGATTTCAAGTTCAATTACTACGTGAACGATATCCCCGAGCTGTTCAACCTGCGCGAGGATCCGAAGGAGATGCGCAACCTGGCGGCGTTGCCCGAGCACAAAGGGAAAGTGGAAGAAATGAAAGCGCAGCTCCTCGCCTGGTACCAGCCGCCGGAGAGGGGATGAACTGGATCGTACCTGCAGCCCGACCTCTCGTCTGTCAAGTCATCTGGTCAGCTGACGGAAACCTGTCGTGTCAGCCGCGCAGGTGGACCACTGGCACCAGCGTGTTCTTGTAGATTGCCCTGCGGGGCTTTTCGGTGGTGATGATTTGCCGGCAGCCGCTTCGATCGGGACGCCCGTGTCCAGATAGGTGCGGCGCATCGAGGTTAAGATAACCCGCGGCGGCGAAGCACTTCTCGGCGCACTTCCGCGCTGGTCAGCAGCCTGACGCCACTGGCTTCGATTTCTTTGCGAAGACGCACCAGCTTCCGGCCCAGCGGGGACACCGGGGTGCCCGGAGGGGGCAGTTCCAACTTGCCGTTGGACTTGGGCCTCTTGTTCACGTTCTCAGTATGACCCAGTCACCGTGACGCTGTGATTAAACACGGGTGCGCGACATGAAAGTGGCGACCCCCACAGAAGCTGAAGAAAACCGCAAACTTCTGTGCGTACCGATACGCCGGACAGACGTGGCGCGGGCTTCAGCCTGCCGTGTCGAGACTCGTCTCGACACATGCGCCGAGACGAGTCTCGTCGCTCGAAGCAAGAGCAAGAGTGACCCGAATTCAGCTCGGTAGGAAAGTGGGGAACAGTAGGGTCGAGTGACCTGTTGAACTACGGGCTGGGCGTGCGGTATGGTGAGGTGTTTAGCGGAGAGAC
Organism: uncultured Acidobacteriota bacterium; assembly: GCA_963725415.1. Lineage (GTDB taxonomy): Bacteria > Acidobacteriota > Terriglobia > Bryobacterales > Bryobacteraceae > CAVRZY01. The sequence goes on from CAVRZY010000129.1 coordinate 3,721, forward strand.
GCCTGTGATCCGGCAGTTCCGTATCTTGTTATCCTGTTGAAGGGATGACGCACTTCACGAGGGTCGTTTTTCCAAACTCCAGGAGGTTTTCCAAATGCATGTCATGACTGATGGGTTCGGGCTGTGGCTCCAGACGGGAGCGATCGACGGCGCTGGCCCACTCTACCTGTACCTTGTGATTGCCATCAGCCTGCTGTCGCTGCTGGTGGCGTTCGGGTTCGCCCGGTACGTGCTGGGCAACGACACGGGCACGCCGCAGATGCGGAAGATTTCCGACGCCATCCGGCAGGGAGCGGAGGCGTTCTTACACCGGCAGTACAGGACCATCATCAGCCTGGCGGTGGTGCTGGCGATCGTCATCTACCTGGGTTACTTTTTCGGCAAAGGTAATGCCAGCCTGGCGGTTCGGATGACCATCTCGTTCGTGGTGGGCGCGCTATGTTCGCTGGCGGCGGGATTCTGTGGGATGTGGGTTTCCATTCGCAGCAACATCCGGGTGGCCTCGGCGGCGCGTTCGGATCTGAGCCGGGCGCTGCAGATCGCGCTGCGAGGGGGCGCGGTGACCGGGCTGGGCGTGGTGGCACTCTCGCTGCTCGGGGTGGGAGGGGTGTTCTGGCTCTTCGACGGTCTCGCGAAACCTAAAGACATCCCTTTCCAGATTGTGGCCTTCGGCTTCGGAGCCAGCTTCGTGGCGCTGTTTGCGCAGTTGGGCGGCGGCATTTATACCAAGGCGGCCGACGTAGGAGCGGACCTAGTGGGTAAAGTCGAGGCGGGAATCCCGGAAGACGATCCGCGCAACCCGGCGGTGATCGCGGACCTGGTGGGGGATAACGTGGGCGACTGTGCGGGCCGCGGCGCCGACTTGTTCGAATCCACGGCCGCCGAAAACATCGGAGCCATGATCCTGGGCGTGGCGCTGTACCCGATTTTCGGCATCGGAGGAATTCTGTTCCCACTGCTGGCCCGCGCCTTCGGTCTGATTGCCTCGATCGTGGGGGTGCTGATCGTGCGGGTCAAAGGGGAGGAAGACCCCATGAAGTCACTCAATCGCGGCTACTACGTGACCACGGTGCTGGCCATGATCGGTTTCTACGTGGCGGTGAAACTGCTGCTGGGAGGCAACATGATGCTGTTTGCCTGCGGCATCATCGGCATCATTACGGCCTTCCTGTTCGTCTGGATCACGCAGTACTACACCGAGTCCAGATACCGGCCCGTGCTGTCGATCGCCGAGAGCGCCAAGACCGGGCCGGCCACGGTGATCATCACGGGGTTTTCGGTGGCGCTGGAATGCACGGCCCTGCCGGTGCTGGTCATCTCGGCGGCCATTCTAGGCTCGTATTTCCTAGGCGTGCATGCGGGTCTGCCGAAGGTTAACGCGGTGGCCGCGGGCTTCTATGGGACGGCCATTGCCACCATGGGCATGCTTTCGACCTGCGCCTATATTCTGGCCATGGACACCTTCGGCCCCATCACGGATAATGCGGGCGGCATTATCGAGATGTCGCAGCAACCCGAGGAGATCCGGAAGCGCACGGACCGCCTGGACGCGGTGGGCAACACCACCAAGGCGCTGACCAAGGGCTACGCCATCGGCAGCGCGGCGCTGGCGGCTTTCCTGTTGTTCACGGCTTACACGGACGCGGTGAAGGAACAACTCCTCAGTCTGGGCCGCAAGGTGGGGGAATTCACGATCGACCTGGGGAATGTGCCGGTCTTTGTGGGGGCCTTGCTGGGGGCCATGCTGGTTTTCCTGTTCAGCGCCTTTGCCATCCGGGCGGTGGGGCGGGTGGCGCAGACCATCATTGAGGAAGTGCGGCGGCAGTTCCGGTCGAACCCGGGCATCATGGCGGGAACTTCGGATCCGGATTACGGCACCTGCGTGGACATCGTAACCAAGGGTGCGCTGAAGGCCATGGTGCTGCCGGGCATTCTTCCGGTGCTGGGCCCGGTGGCGGTGGGTTTGGTCTTCCGGAGCTTCGGGGTGACTGCTGCCGGCCTGCCGGTGAGCGCCGTGGCGGTAGCTGCGCTGCTGATGGTCGGCACCATCACCGGAATCCTGATGGCGCTGATGATGAACAACGGCGGCGGAGCGTGGGACAACGCCAAGAAGTACATCGAGACCGGCAAGTTCGGCGGCAAAGGCTCCGACGTTCACAAGGCCACGGTGGTGGGCGACACGGTGGGGGATCCGCTCAAGGACACGGCCGGCCCGTCGCTGCACGTGCTGATCAAGCTGCTGAGCACCATCACGCTGGTGGCGGCGCCGCTGTTCATTTGAAGCCGGATCTCAGGTTGTAGGTTACAGGTGAGGTGCAAAGTGGAACGTGTGTGCTTTCTGTTGAAGGTGAAGAAAGACCGGCTGGAGGAATACAAAGAGCGCCACAAGGCCGTCTGGCCGGAGATGCTACAGGCGCTGCGCGAGACCGGCTGGCACAATTACTCGCTATTTCTGCGGGACGACGGAATGCTGGTGGGCTACCTGGAGACGCCGGATTTCCACAAGGCTCGGGCCGGGATGGAGACGCGCCAGGTGAACGAGCGCTGGCAACGGGAGATGGGGCCCTTCTTCGAGAACCTGGAGGGGCTCCGTCCCGACGAGGGGCTGCTGCGGTTGCCGGAGGTGTTTCACCTGGATTGAGAGCGGGTGTGACGCCCCAGGGCGCGTTCGGAGAGCCTGGCAGGGCCTCTTCATGCTGGCTGTAACTTGCGTTTTGCAGGCACGAAACGAATCTCGACCCGTTTGTCGAGGGCGGCGGCGATTCGCTGGAGCATGGACAAGGAATGCCCTGCATAGTCGGAATCCTCCAGCCGACAAATGACGGACGCGGTGGTTCCCACCAGCTTGGCAAGTTGCTGCTGGGTGAGGCCCGCCCTAGTGCGCAGCTCGTGAAGTCTGCGGGCAACCTCTGCGTTTGCCCGCTCTTCGTCGAGCATTGCCAACATCTCAAGCTTCCCTTCAAAATAGCGCCGATCGAGAATCTCGACGGCGTCTGAGGTGGGTTTTCGTTTCCGTGCCATATTAAAACTCCTCTGCGGTGTATCGCTGGGGATCCTTCCGGAATCTCTCGGACGCTGCCGTCGTCCTCGCGAAAGAATACGACGTCAATTCTCGGCATTCCGAAACCCCATGATATTCGCGATATTGCGAAAAGTCAATCTGCCTCTTGAACGAGCGCTAGTGTGCTGTGGAGTAGGGCGGTCCCCCTGGACCGCGCGCGGCCCCCTGGCCGCGCCCAGACCGCCCAGGGGGTCGGGCTGCGGGCGAGGGCGCCCGCCCTACCATTGGCAAGAATTTGGAGGAACAGCACACTGGCAACGGGAAATGGGGCCCTTCTTCGAGAACCTGGAGGGGCTCCGTCCGGACGAGGGGCTGCTGCGGTGGCCGGAGGTGTTTCACCTGGATTGAGGGTGCCTGCTCAGGCACATGCCGCCCGGGTAGGTCAGGCGACCGGGTCCAGTGGCTCAAGGAAGAGGAAGCGGTGGAAGTGGGTGTCGCGAGTGAGTATCCGCCTGATCCCGTGCTCTCGCATCAGCACAGCGGTCTGCGCGTCGTATATCAGGTTGCCGCTGAGATGTGGGATCTCTCCCAATACCTCGGAGGCCACCCTGGCATGCCGCTCGGTAGGAACAAGGATCCCCAAGGCTGGGGAGGCCAGCAGGGCTTCGACAAAGCTCCACGCTCGGGCCGCCGGCCAGGGCGTGCGCAAGACTCGCGGGTGGGTGGTCACGCGCAGGAACTCATAGATAATCCCCCAAGTCAGGTACCAGGCCGAAGCCTGCGCTCTCCACTGTTCCACCAATTGATGACAGCGCGAGTGAAAGGCCGAGTCTTGGTCGGCCGCGTAGACCAGGATGTTGGTGTCAACGACGAACACTACCTACCCTCCATGGCCTGATAAAGGGCATCCCGGTCGGCGACGTCAACCAGGTGCCCGCCGCTGCTGAAGGTCGGCAGGGGCGGCAGGCCGCGGCTGGTCCGCCTGCTGCGCAGCAGGAGTCTCAGGGCAGACTCCACTAGTTCCGACATGGTGCATCCGCGGCGGGCAGCCTCCTGCTTGAGAAGGACCATGACGGAGCTGTCGATGTTAAGGGTGGTCTTCATATGGATAACCATACCCAAGATATGGCATTATGTCAAGGTGGCTTGAGGTGTCCCGAGCCCAAGGGAAATTCGCGGATTAGCGGAGCCGGGAGGTGATCGCGATGGTTCGAGCATTGGCATTGGCAGTGGCGCTGGTACAGACGCCTGGCGCAACCGAGGCAAAGCTGACGGGGGTGTGGAGCGCGGTCATGACCACGCCGGACGGGCAACAAAGAGAAACAATCTACGAGTTCAAAGCCGAGGGCGGCAAGCTGACCGGCAAGGTCTACATGCTGTTCGGGGCGCAGGACATCGTGGACGGGAACATCGAGGGCGAAAACTTCAGCTTCGCCACGGTAATGCGGATGGGGGAGCAGGACCGGAGGATGGTGACGGAAGGTAGGATCGCCGGCGAGGAGTTGAAGCTGAAGCGCGTGATGCCCGCCGGTTTCGGCCCGCCTCCAGGCGCGGGCGGTGGCATGAGAATGCCGATGGAGATGACGGCCCGGAAGCTCGGCCCTGAAGAAGCCAAGAAGAGGCTGGCCGCGCTGGCCCCGCCACCGAAGCTGCCGCTGCCGGAGTTGCGGGACCTGCCGGACAACGGGCTGGCGCGGACGCCGCCGATGGGGTGGAACAGTTGGAACAAGTTCCGGGCCAAGATCAGCGATGCTCTGGTGCGGGAGATCGCCGATGCCCTGGTCGCCAGCGGCATGCGAGACGCCGGCTACGTATATGTGAACATCGACGACGGGTGGCAGGGGACCCGCGACGCGCAGGGTAACATCCGGCCCAACGAGCGCTTCCCGGACATGAAGGCGCTGGGTGAGTACCTGCACTCGAAGGGGCTGAAGCTGGGCATTTACTCGTCGCCGGGACCCAGGACCTGCGCACAGTACGAAGGCAGCTACGGGCATGAGGAGCAGGACGCGCGCACGTACGCGGCCTGGGGTGTGGACTACCTGAAGTACGACTGGTGCAGCGCGCGGGTCCTCTACACGACAGCCGAAGAGCAGCGGGCGGCCTACCAGAAGATGGCGGTGGCGATTCAGAAAGCCGGGCGGCCGATCGTATACGCTCTCTGCCAGTACGGGCAGAATGGCGTGGGCGAGTGGGGCCCGAAGACGAGCGGCAACCTGTGGCGGACGACCGGCGACATCCGGGACACGTGGGCGTCGATGGAGCAGATCGGGTTCGGGCAGGACGCCTGGGCGAAGTACTCCAAAGTGGGCCGCTGGAACGACCCGGACATGCTGGAGGTCGGCAACGGGGGAATGACCCAGGTCGAGTACAAGACGCACATGAGCCTGTGGGCGCTGCTGGCAGCCCCGCTACTGGCGGGCAACGACGTGCGCCAGATGAGCGAAGCCACCGAGGCGATACTGCTGAATCGGGAGGTGATCGCGGTGAACCAGGACAAGCTGGGCCAGCAGGCGCGGCGGGTATCGCAGGAAGGCAGGACGGAAGTCTGGGCCAGGCCCCTGGCCGGAGGCGCATGGGCCGTGGGCCTGTTCAACCGGGGCGCCCAGCCGGCCAAGGTAACGCTGAAGCTGTCGGAGATCGGGGTGACAGGCAAGGTGAAAGTCCGTGATTTATGGGCGCACGCGGACAAGGGCGCAGCGGAAGGCGAACTGGCGGAAACCGTGGAGGGGCATGGAGTCGTCATGCTGCGGCTCACGCGCTAGGGCGACCGCCGGCCGAGACTTCGATAGATGCGAAGGGCTGGACTCCCGCCCCGGCGCCGGTAGTGCTGGCAGACGGATTCAAGCGGCGCCACTGGATGGCGTCGCCGCAGCCGGCAGCCCTACGTCAACCCGTACACCTGTCTGGGAGCGAGATACTGGGGAAACCTGTCCACCAGGGCCTTACGCACAAAGTAGCAGTAGTGGCACTCATCGACGTACTGGTCGCCCAGCTTCACGCCATGTTGCTTCGCCAGTCCCGCTGGGCCGCCGGCCAGGAGCGGACCGCAGATCGGATGGGCATGGGCGTCGTATTCACCGACCAGGACGGACAGCGAAGACTCCCACATGTTGCCCATGCTCACCCCCTGGCAGATATGAACTCGATCATCCGCTGCCGCACCGCCTCTTTGCCGACCAGAACCCCGTGTTCCTCCACCAGGTACCCGCTGGCCAGCTTCGGGCCGAAATCCCGGTATTCGGCGCGGATCAGTTCCACCGCCCGGTCCCCTTTCCGCTTCAGCTTCCGTAACAGCTTCCGAACCCACCGTTCGCTCACCCCCATCCGCTCGGCCGCTTGCCGCTGCGTGATCTTCTTCTCCCGCGCCAGCCTCAACCAGTGCAGCCGGTCCCGTTCCTCCTGGCTCATCTCGACTCGTTCCTCTCCCACCCTTCCATGCTCGAATCCGAAGGGCTGTCAATAGGAACTTTCTACTTGGCCCAAATAGGGACTTCTCATGGGGCCGCGACAATACGTAATGCCTCAGTCTCGGGGGCAATAGCCAGTCCAGCCGGGTAGGATAGGCTTCCAGCCTGTCCGGACGCCTTTCGAATACCGCCCGAGACAAGCTGAAGCTTGTCCCACGGCCCCCGAGACTGAGGCATCACGCAAATACCCTTTTTAGCCTTGACAACGCCGGCCGGTAGGATTAGAATTCCCCCAAGCTGGGGGTTTACCCAGTCGCAGATGACGGGGCGAGCCTCTAGACGACAGGAAAGAGGAAAGGGGTATGAAACACAACTGCAAGCCAAGCAGGCTTCGTATATCCTCGCTTTTCTTCGGGCTACTGGCTGTTTGCACGGTGATCTTGCTCACCCTCAGCGCGACGCCAGCCTGGGCACAAACAGCCTCAACAGGAACCGTCTCCGGCCGGGTGCTGGACGAGCAGCAGGCCGTTGTGCCGGGCGCGGACGTGACATTGCTTGACGTCGCGACGAATGCGGAAACGAACGGCCATCACCAACGAGGCCGGGCGATACATCTTCGTCAATGTTCCGCCTGGCACTTACGACATCTCGGTCAGCCTGGCGGGTTTCCAGACAGCCAAGGTGTCCGCGCAGAAGGTGACGGTCGGCCAGGAACTTACCATCGACGTTGTGCTGACGGTCGGCGCGGTTAGCGCAGACCATCGAAGTCGCAGGCAGCGGCGGGCGCCCAGTTGCAGACAACGAGCGCAACGGTAGGGACGACGATCGCCGGCGATTCGGTGATATTGCTGCCGAACCTTTCCCGCGACGCCTACGCGCTGCAGACGCTGAACGTGGGCGTGACACCGTCCGGCGAGGTGGCCGGAACGCGGAACGACCAGAACACTTACCTGGTCGACGGGGCCAACGTCACCGACGACAATTCCGGCAATCTGAGCTACAACGCGTTGCCCAATCTCAGCGTCGCCACGGGTGTGATACCGACCCCCGTCGAGAGCATCGAGGAATTCAAAATGGCGACCAGCAACCAGACGGCCGACTTCGCCAACTCTGCCGGCAGCCAGATCCAGATGGTCACGAAGCGCGGAACCAATCAATGGCACGGCTCGCTGTACGAGTACTACTTTGGCAGCAACGTGGGAGCCGCCAACACGTGGAAGAACAACCATACGCCGTCGGCGTGACCTGCCTTATACGCCGCTACCCTCGAGCCACTACAACCGCTTTGGCGCGACCGCGGGCGGGCCGATAGCGGCCAAGGACTTCCTGGGCGGGAAGTGGTACATTTTCGGCAACTTCGAGGGGTATCGGTACCCGAACAACACCACGTTTACGGCTACGGTGCCAACGGCCTTGATGCGCGCCGGAGTCATCCAGGTCCCGGACAAGAGCGGCAAGTACGCGGCGTACAACCTCAACCCATTCCCGGTCACCGTGAACGGCGTCACGTACCAGCCGGCAACGTGCGGCTCCAACAATGCTCCGTGCGATCCGCGTGGGATCGGGCTGAACCCCATCGTCAACCAGCTCTGGTCGAAGTACATGCCCTTGCCAAACGACCCGCAGTATGGCGATACATACAATACCCAGGGCTATCGCGCGCCGATTCGAACTCCCGGAGAATTCCAACACCTTGGTGGGCAGGATTGATCACGACTTTGGTCCGAACTGGCACTTCATGGGCGTCTACCGCTACTACAAGGACAAAGCTTATGGGACCAGCCAGGTGGACATCGGCGGTTTGCTGCCGGGCTGCACCTTCGGACAACCATGCTCGGTGTACACCACGCCGAACCAGCCCTGGAGCATGGTGGCCGGGCTGACGACGATTATCACCAACCACCTGACCAACGACTTCCGCTTCGCCTACGTTCGCAACCTCTGGGCGTATGGCTCGGCCATGGCGCCGCCGCAATTGCCCGGGCTGAGCGGCGCGATCGAGATCGGCGGTGAAACCGCCAACGCGCTGATCCCTTACAACGTGAACAACCAGAGCGTGCGCGCGCGCGAGTGGAACGGCCAGGACAAACAGCTTAAAGATGACATGAGCTACCTCCGCGGCAATCACCTGTTGCAGTTCGGGGGCAGTTATCAGCGCAACTTCGACCAGATGTACCGCACCGACAACGGGGCGGGCATCATGTCGGCGCTGGTCTATCAGATCTACGACACGGGCATCAACATCGATTCCAGCGTATCAGCCCACGCACTATCGCCAGCACTTCGGTCACCACTTGGAACCACCTTTATGCGGAGGTGCTGGGCTTGGTCAATCAGCCCCAGGCGCTGTTCACGCGCAAGTTGCCGGACCTGAAACTGAACCCGATAGGGACCCCGATGTTCCCTCAGGCCATCATCCAGTATTACAACGCGTATCTCACCGATACCTGGCACGTGCGGCCGCAAGTCACGCTGACATACGGCCTGGGTTATATGCTGGAACGGCCGCCCTATGAGCTCAGTGGACAACAAGTCATCACTGTGGATCCCGACAACAAGCCGCTCAGCGTCCCGGCCTACCTGGAGGCCAAGAAAAAAGCCGCTCTCGCCGGGCAAGTCTACAATCCCACCATTGGGATGACGCTGGTCAGAAACGTCGCCGGGGGAGGCCTGAAGTACCCCTACAAGGACTTTTTCGGCGGGCTTAGCCCGCGGATCGCCGTGGCCTGGAATCCGAGTTTCAGCGGCGGCATCCTGGGGAAGATCTTCGGCCATGGCGACACGGTCATTCGCGGCGGCTACAGCCGGATCTTCGGCCGCCTGAACGGCGTCAAGCAGGTCATGTCTCTGGTGAACAACACCGGCGTGGGCCAGCCCATCTCCTGCGTGGGCGCCAGCAAGGACGGCCGCTGCCTGGGCAACCTGGGCGTAGATCCGACCACCGCCTTCCGTATCGGGACCGATGGCCTGGCCGCCCCGATGCCCACCCTGACACCGACCCTGGCCCAGCCCTACTTTCCCGGTGTAGGCGTCAATCCTGCAGCCGGTGACGGCGCGGGCATCGATCCAGACTTTAGGCCCAACCGCTCCGATCAGGTCACCATCTCGATTCAGCGCGCCATTTCAAAGAAGTTCATGGTGGAGGCCGGATACATCGGCCGGAAGATCCGCAACGAGTTTTTGCCTGTCAACCTGGATGCTGTGCCGTACATGGTGACCTTGGGTGGGCAAAGTTTCGACAAAGCCTGGGCCAACCTGTACACCGCAGTCTCCGCGGGCGGGCTCGATTGCCGCGCAGCCCTGGTTTGAAGCGGCCATGGGTGGCGCCGAGTTCAGCTTACTGCACCGGATACGCCAGTTGCACCGCGGCCGTGGCTGGCAAACAGAGAACCAACATTACTGGGACTCGGGTCTACGACTTCTGGGCCGCTCTCGCCAGAGACGCATCGTGGACCTTGGGCCGCACCCAGCCCAGCTCCAATCCCGCCCAGGTCACCTCGCTGATTCAGTACACCAGCCTTGGGTTCGGGAATTACAACGCCGGCTATGTCTCGTTTACCGCGAACGACTGGCACGGCTTGGTGGCTCGATCCAACTTCACCTGGGGCCGGGCCCTGGGCACCGGATTCCTGGCCCAGTCAAACACGCAAAGAGCCGTCCTCGACCAATGGGACTTCCACGCCAACTACGGGCCGCAGCCCATGGACATCAAGTTCATATACAACCTGGCGATGACCTACCAGCCCCAGTTCTATAGGAACCAGCAGGGGATCCTGGGCCGGCTGCTGGGTGGATGGGCTATTTCTCCGGTCTTCACCGCTCAGAGCGGCATACCGCTGAGGGTGAACACCTCCAACGGCAACTCCGGGGCGTTCGGTGAGATCTACTCCAGCAGCGGCAGCGCCGATTGTGAAGGCGCGGTGCTGGCGGCGCCGTTCACCGGCGGGAACTCCGCACACTACAATGTCATCGTCCCAAGCGGCGCGGGCCTCAACGGCAACCCGGACAGAGGCGGTTCGGGCATCAACATGTTTGCCGACCCGAATGCGGTCGCCGCCCAGTTCCGGCGGTTGATCTTGGGCATCGACCACAATGGAGGGGGCTGGGGCATGATCCGCGGTTTCCCCACCTGGAACCTCGATGCGACAGTTTCGAAAGAGATTCGCGCCACCGAACGGGTTGGAGCCACTCTGATGTTCCAGTTCACCAATATCTTGAACCACTTCCAGCCGTCCAACCCGACTGTGAGCATCGACAGCCCGGCGTCATTCGGTGTGGTTACCGGCCAGACCAACACCCCGCGGCGGATGCAATTTGGCCTGCGCATCCGCTTTTAGGACAACGACCTCTCTTGGGGGAGCCGGCAATTAGGCTCCCCTGATCCGGGTTTTCCGCCGGGCAGGAAGTCCTCATGCAGTGACCAACTGCGAAATGCGCCTGCCTGTTTTCAGTCGGTCAGCGATCCGAAACGTAAACATGCGCTAGGGCGACCGCCGGCCGAGACTTCTATAGATGCGAAGGGCTGGACTCCCGCCCCGGCGCCCGTAGTGCTGCCCGACGGATTCGAGCGGCGCCCCTGGATGGTGTCGCCGCAACCGGCCGCCTGTTACGTCAATCCGTACACCTGTCTGGGAGCGAGATACTGCGGAAACCTGTCCACCAGGGCCTTACGCACAAAGTAGCAGTAGTGGCACTCATCGACGTACTGGTCGCCCAGCTTCACGCCATGTTGCTTCGCGAGTCCCGCTGGGCCGCCGGCCAGGAGCGGACCGCAGATCGGATGGGCACGCGCGTCGTATTCACCGACCAGGACGGACAGAGAAGACTCCCACATGTTGCCCATGCTCACCCCCTGGCAGATATGAACGTTGCCGAAGGAATCCAGGTGCACTCGTTCGGGCTTTTCCAGGTCCTCATCCGGGCAGGTTGTCAACCGGCGGCGCAGTTGTCTCGGAAGACCGTTTGCCAGCTTCTCTGCTGCGCGTCCCCTGAAGCGAACGCCTCCTCCAACCACAGGCTGACCTCTGGCGCGTGAAGAATTCGGGCTCGACAGCACGGCCGGTTCTTCGATGCATATCGTGTTGCTGGGGATCCCCAGCTCTTTAGCGGCCGCGCAAGCGAGTTTGGCCGGGCTGTGCTGGTGGGTGCTCTGATGAAACGCATCATCACTGATACTGAGATCGACAATCCCCAGCGCCCGGATCGGTTTCAGCCAAATCGCAGCGTCTTCCAGCGAGGTAGCCCAGTAAGCGTTGCTGACGATGCCGGTTTTCAGCCCCAGACTGGAGGCCAAACGAAGCCCCGCGAGCATCAGCGGGTAGAACAAGAGCGGCTCGCCTCCCTCGAAATAGACCATTTCGACGGTTCTGAGCCTCTCGATTTCCCTGAAAACGCGGCGGAGTTGTTCCAGGGTAAAGGTTCCCTGCGCATCCGAACCGCAATGCAGGAAGCAGTGATCGCATTCATATGTGCAGGTATAGGTGAGAAGAAAATGAACTCCCCTCAGCACAGTGGTTCTCCTCCAGAGCCTGTTCGCAGGATAGCAGGAATGTTGAATTGAGATCGCCATGGTGGAGAACATCAGCTCAGCGAGCGGCGCCTGCGGGCAGAGCCGCCCTGCCGAGGGAGATTGACGATTGCGGGATTGACCATTGACGATTGCTGTGTCTGGCGCAGCGGGACACTGAAATCGTCAATCGTCAATGAGCCAATCGTCAATTGGTCGGCGACACCGAAAGTGACGAACACGCGGAATCTTCCCGAGCCGCGAAGAAATGGGGCTTTAGTGGGACAACTTCTTCATGAGGGCGGCGGGCTTTCAATACCCCCTGACCAGGCTGGTTGGCCGTCAGCGGACGTAGCCGTCCTTGCGGGTCTTGAGCCGGTAGCCCCAACTGATGAGCACCGAGAGGCCCAGTTCGTGTGGTCGAAGGTAACGCACCTGCCTGCCTAGCCGGCGCAAGGTCCAAGGCCAGGAGTAAAACCTCGAAACGATCCGATCGTGGCCGTTTTGGAGCTCAGCCGCACTCATATGTTTCGGTGAGAAGACCACATGACCCAGGTCGTAGCGCTCCCAGTTCCGGTCGTGGATTCGGCCTTCCCGTTCCAAGCGCCGAAACAGCGCTGTTCCCGGGAACGGAGTGAGCACTGTCAACTGCAGAGCGTCGATGTTCGCCTCGTCCACAAATTGCAGAGTGCGCTCGAAGACCTCCGGGCCATCGTGATCGTAGCCCAGCACGAAGGCCGCTACCACAGCGATTCCCAGTTCGTGAAGCTTCCGGATGCCAGCCTGATATTCGGCGACCCGGTTGAACCCTTTGCCGGTCTCATGAAGACTCGCCTGGACGAGGCTCTCGAATCCGATGAACACTCCCCGGCAACCACTATCGTGCATGAGGTTCAGGAGATCTGCATCACGAGTCACGTTGAAAGCGATTTGCGAGTACCAGTGGATCCGAAGCGGAACCAAGGCCCGCAACAGTGCTTTGAGGTAGTCCAGATCCGCGGCCAGACTGTCGTCCATGAAGAGCACCCGCTTCCTGCCACAGAGCTGAATCTCCTCGATGACATCCTCAACCGGCTTCTTCTTGAAGGTCCGTTCGGAGAAGGCCGACACGGAGCAAAATTCGCAGCGCTGGTCGCAGCCGCGCGTGGCCTGCACAACGGAGGGCCACATGTACTGGCGTGATCGGATCAATGCCGGGTTAATCCGTGCCGCCCGGAAGCCAGGATAAGGGAGCCGGTAAAACTTTTGCAGCCGGTGCTGACGGTAGTCTTCAATCATGCGGGGCAGGCTGGCCTCAGCCTCGCCGATGCAGATCGCGTCGCCGTGCGCCGCCGCCTCCTCTGGCAGCAGCGTCGGGTGGTAGCCTCCGAGGAACACCGTTCTGCCACGCTTCCGAAACCGCCTGGCAATGTCGTAAGCGCGCGGAGCGTTGTAGGTCATGAAGGATACCCCGACAATATCGGCGTCGGTGTCGAAATCGATGGCCTGGACATTCTCGTCCACTACCTCGGTCTCGATCTCCGGAGGCGTCGCGGCGGCCACGCACAGGGCGCTCAGCATGGAGAAGCGGAAGATGCGGGTTTGAAAGGAGGCGGTCTGGCTTCTCCGCTCGAGCCGAAACTGCCTGGCGGCCGGACAGATGATCTGAAACTTGAGAGGTTTCATCGCGCCCTTCTCACAAGGAGAAACGGATCCTTGACCCGATTGTAGCTCTGGCGGAGCGCGGAGGCTCTTTCAGATCGCTTACAGGGCCACCAGATGCCCGCCGCTGTTGAACGCCGGCAGGGACGGCGGGCCAGGGCTGGTCCGCCTGCTTTCCGGTCCCCTCGTCTGTCCGCGCGGCGGTAGAATGCGTGGCATGGTGCGCCTACTTTTTGTACTGCTGCTGTGCTTCGAGACCGGACTTGGGCTGGCTCAAACCCTCGGCAATCACAAGCTGGTCTATGATGGCCGCGGCATCCTGCTGCCCTGGACATCCTGGGAGGATGCTCTGGAACGCGAGATGAACTGGTATCTGCGGTGCCCCATGGAACGCGGCTACCCGCGCTTCGTTTTCATGACCTTCATGGACGGCGATTACAATCCGATCACCAAGCGGCCGTCATTCATCCCGGCGATGCAGAACGGAATGGGTATCATCTCGTACCTGAAATACTACGCCTACCAAGGGAAGAAAGATCCCAGGGTGCTGGCGTTTGCGCGGGCGATGGGGGACTACTTGGTGAAGGAGAGCCTGACGCCGGAGGAAGGGAAGTATCCCCAATTCACGCGCTCGACAGGGTGGGCCGGGCGGTTCCCGCAGCCGCCGGACTGCGGATCGCAGGCTGACAAACCTTACGAAATCGAGCCCGATAAGGGCGGCATAGCGGGGTGCGCATTGGCGCTTCTCTACGAGGAAACCAAGGAGGAGAAGTACCTCCGGCAGGCGCTTCAGAATGCGCGGGTGCTCGCCGCCAACATGGTGAGCGGGAATGAATCCCGCTCTCCGTGGCCGTTCCGGGTGGACTATCGGACTGGGGAGGCGCGGGGCGAGGCGTCGGGGAACATGTCGTTTATCCTGCGGCTGTTTGACTGGCTGATCCAGCACGGGTACGCGGAATTCCAGGCTCCGCGTGACAACTTGTGGTCCTGGATCAAGAAGTTTCAGATTCCCAATTTGGCCAAGGACGGCCTGCTGTGGGTTCACTTCTTCGAAGATCACCAGGAGCCGGACAATCGCACGGCCTGGGCTCCGCTGAACCTGGCGCGCTATTTGATCGAGCGGAAGGAAGCGCTCGATGCGGAATGGAAAGAGGACGCCAAGGCGCTCATCGATTTCACCAACCGCAGGTTCACGGGCATTCGTAACGGGATTCCGGTTTGCGGGGAGCAGGACTACGACAAGAATCCCTGGGGCGGCATCCTGTCCACGTACGGGGCGGTGCTGGCGATGTACTGTTCGGCGACCGGCTCGCAGGAATACAAGGGCCTGGCCTGGCAGGCGCTGAATTACGCGTTGTATGCGATCGACACGGACGGGTGTCCAGGCGATGGGGCGTGGAGGGCGGGGCGGGGCGGCTGGCAGGAGGACGCGCACACCGACAAGCTCCACAATTTCCTGGATGCCATGGCAGCTTTCCCGGAATGGGGGAAGTGAGCCAGCAACGGGTCGCTAGTGCATCGTCCGATAAGTGCTTTCTGGTATGTAGACCGCGCAAAACGGGGACAGGGTCCAATTGCGCAGTGGGCAATTGGTTGCCTGTACCCGTTTTGCCCCGAGGCGGATACTCCAAAGGACCAATCGGACGATGCGCTAGGTTCGCATGCCGGAGGCGATGACGACCAGGGCAGCGATCATGAAGAGGATGCCGGTGGCGAGGTAACGGAGAGCGCGGGCACGGGCGTTTTTCCACTCCCCGGTGGCGATGCCCCAGAAGTTGGCGACCAGAACCATGACGGTCATGAAGATCGGCCAGCCCAGCGTGGGGCCAAACTCCTTGCCGAGCCAAGTGGCGCCGAGACCGTAGAAGAAGAAACCGAACAGCCACAGGAAACCCATCGCGAACGCGTAGAGAGTATTTCGCAGGGGCTGGAGCGGTGCAGCGCCTCGCCAGCTCTTGTTCCTGCCGAGGAGATAGAGGCAGTAACCTGCATTGATCAGGAAGCCGGAAGAGATGGCCACGGCGAAAATCGCGATCGAAGCAGCGGCCGAGTCTGCACCCTGGCGAACCGCTTGCACTCGGATGGGGTCGCCGAAAGCGAAGCCGAGATTCAACATCGGCGAGGTGAGGCCGGAGGCGATGCAGATTACCAGGCCGCGAGAAAAGGCGGCGCCTGAGGAGGAGAGGCGCTGCTGCGGGCCTGCTTCCCTGAGCGCGCCGGCCCTGGAGCAGAAGACTACGCCGAGGATGGCCAAGGCCAGCCCTAGGAACAGCAGGCCGCCTGCGCAGGGAGGTCAGGTCCTGTGGGTGCAGGACCGCCAGCGGGACCAGCGCGCCCAGAGCCGAGGTGAGGGAAATGATGATCGCGAAACCCAGCGCCATGCCGACCCGCGCGATGCCTAACCCGAACAGGACCGAGCCAACTCCCCAACCCGGCTCCGAACAAGGCTGTCTGCGCGAGCACGCCGGCACCCGCGCTGGGTATAAACCGCCGCCGCTTGCGGGATGACCACCGCCACCAGCAGCCACGGGAAACACGATCATCCCGGCCACGGAGTAGAAGAGCCACATCCTTTCCCAGGCCCATCCGCGAATGTACTTTTGGGGAGGGCAAAACTGCCCTGCATGGCCGCCCCGGCAGATACCAGCCAGCAAACCGATCCAGAACCCGTCCATCAGGAAACCTCCACGCGCAATCCGTCCATGAGCAATCTGAAAAGCGATACAAAGCGCCCGGGAGCGCGGCCCGCGAGCCTCGGCCAAGGGACGCTCGAAGCGCCGCCGCAGCGGCCTGGGGTCCGTGCGCCAGCAACAGCAGGAAGCCGCCGCCGCCCGCCCCGGCCAGCTTGGCGCCCGCGACCCGGACGGGCCGCAGCTCCTCCAGCAGGCCGTTGATGGGGGCGTTGGTGGTGTTGGGGTCGAGCACCTGGTTGAGCTGCCAGTGCCGGTCCAGCAGCCGCCCCAGGTAATCCCCACTCGCCTTCCCGCATGGCGTAGGCCATCTCGGCGGCCAGGGTCTTGATGCTGTGCAGCACCTGCACGGTGGCCACCTCGCGGGCCAGGTAGCTGCCCACCACCTGGCGCGAGCAGGTCCTTGGCGATGCGCCGGATGCCGGTGTAATAGAGCATCAGGCGCTGGGCGAATTCCGCCTGGCGCTCCGCGGACCAGCCCACCGGCTCGACGCGCAAGCGCTGCCGCAGTCCGGGGCCCGAGATGACCAGTTTGGCGCCCGGGAAGATGCCTCCGGCCTGGTCCTGCCAGCCGCCGCCGGTGGTCATGCGCTGCTCCAGCCGCATGACCTGATCGCTCAAGGGAGTGGTTCGTTCAGAGCTACACCCAGCATCTCGGCCAGCGCCCGCAACACGGTGCGCGCCCAGGATACTGGTAGTGCCCAGCCCGGAGCCCATGGGCAGGTTGACGCTGGTCGAGATCTCGAGGCCGCCTCCGCAGCGTGCCAGTGCGGCGCCCAGCGATTCTCCCGGCTGGATGATTTCGGCAAGCTGCACCGCAGCGCGCGGGACGGCGAAGGGGCTGCCGGGCTCGAAGGGTGCGAAGATCTCCTCGCTGGAGCGGTAGGAGACCATCTCGCCACTCTTCCGTCGAGACGCACCGCACCAGCGGCTCGGTCGAGACGGCGAACAGTGGTGCGGATGGGGTACTCGTCGTCGAAGGTGATGGCGATGTTGAGCACGGTCCCGCCCCAATCCAGGCAGAAGGGCGGGGTGTCGGACCAGCCGCCGCCCAGATCGATGCGCGGCGGTGCGGAGACGGTCACGGCCTGGCGGCGCCAGGCGTGGGCGGCGGATGGCGAATGGGTTGCCGTACGCGCCCTCGGTCCACCGCCCGGGCTCGACACGAGCTGAAGGCCGCGGCCCGCGCGCTTGGCCGGCTCCTCCGACAGGCCCGCGTGCCCGAGCAGACAGGCTGGCTTGGAAGTAGTGGCTGGCTGCTTCGGTGGTGAGGCAGCGGCGGAGGTTGCTGCGTGGGTCGCCAGGGAGCGCCCGGCCGCGGCCACGGGGCGGATTCCGGGAGCGTGCGCCAGCAGCGGGCGGATGTCGGCGCCGGATTGGGCCAGCGAGACGGCGGTCAGTTGCCAGTTGGTGCTGCGGTGCGCCGGGTGCGCGCGTCGGCCAGCGCCTGGCCGTCGGCCCACTGCGTGCTGGTGGCCAGAGAGAGTCTCTCGCATGGTGGCCCACTGGCCGGGAGAGAACCCGCTGGAAAGCCCATCATCCAGCGTGCGCAAGCCCAGGCCTCTTCGATGGTGCCGCAGGGAAACAGGAGCGCGTTCCACAGGCTGCGCGCCTCGGGCGGAACGCCGGGCCACACGGCTTCCGGGTCCAGGCCCAGGGCGGCACGGCTCCAAAGATCGGCCGCCCGAACCAGGTGGCCGCCGCTGGCCGCGGTTAGCTTGGGGTCGTCCTCAACCCCGTAGACTCGAATGACCACGCCGCGCCGCCCATCCGGCAGCGATGATCGGGACCTGGTGAAGGACTGTGTCCTCGGGCGCTTCCACCGGGGTGGGCAAGTCGGCTAGGCCATGCAGCATCGCGCCGCGCGCGGCGCGGACCACGTGTTCGAGATCGCATTCAATGGCCAGAGCGCCGGGGCCCAACTCGCCGCCGCCGGCCAGCGCGCTGTCGATGATCACGCCCGCCGAGCGCAGGCCAGGCGGGGCCACCGTACCCAGCCGCTGCTGCACTTCGTACAGCCGCGTGAAGTTGGTTTCCTCGGTGATCAAGCGGCGAAAAGACGTAGTCGTGCCCACGTGGGTGAAATCGCCTCGGACCAGGCAGCACCAGAATGGCGAGCCGCGCAAGGTTTCCCAAAGCTGGCGGCAGATCGGCGCGGCATCCGGGGCGGGTGTCCACTGCCCGGTGAGCGCCAGGGTAACGTGCTCGTAGAGGTCGAGGACGGGCGGGGCGGCGGTGCGCAGCAGGCTTCCGCCCAACTCGGCCAGCCTGGCAGCGAGGGCGTGGTCGAAGCGCAGCAGCCCGCTGTCCAGCGCCACTTCGTCGTTCTCCAGCAGGCCGCCGGCAGCGCGCACCTGGGCTGCCGAGGGCTTTTGCAGGAAGGAGTACACGCGGCCCTGCTCATCGGCGATGTACACTCCGTGGCCGCTTCCGACCTCGACCGGCTGGCGGATGGCGACTCCGGTGACTCCCGGCCGATCCCAGCGCAAGCCCCCAGCGTCAAACGTGAGCACTACGTCCCCGGAGGCCACTAGCAGGCCGCAGGGCAGGCCCTCGACCCAGCTCGAGGAGAGCGCCAGGGTTTCGTCGAAGACCGTACTGACCTCGCCCCAGGGCGTTTTCACCGGCAGGGCGCTGAACAGTTTGCCGGAGAGCGAATACTGCGGCAGGCGGCGGGAATCGCCGCCCGAGTGGATCATCAGAACGCGCTGTTTTGCCCACCAGGATTCCAGTGAGGCTTGTTCCCCCAGCGCCCTTAAAGCGTTGAGGGTCGCTCCTCCGCTGCCGATGCGCTGGTTGCCGAGATCGGGCACCACCAGGTAAAGCACGCCCGGCGGCACTTTCTCCTGCTCGCGGCGGCGGTGGATCTCATCGCTGTAGCGGTCAGCCTGCCGCGTGGAACCGGCCGTGACGATGACCGCGGTCCACCAGGGCGACACCGCTGCTCTCTCCTGCGATCCGCTTCACGTAGGCGGACCGGGCGCGCTGCGCAATGGCGCCAGGTCATTCAATCGGTGTGAAAGACCTCCTCCATCTCCGCCCACCACTCGCCAGGGGCGCGCGTCTCCAGGGGCTGCTGCATGGGCTCCATAATGGCCCACCATTCCTGGGTCTTGGGATCGGCTGCCATCTTGGCCATGTCGGCCGCAAAGTTTTCGCCAACGTACTCAAAATACCCGAACAGGTACCCGTCTTTGTGGAAGATCGAGTAATTGCGGATGTTGCACTGCCGGATCATGTCCAGGATTTCCGGCCAGACCCTGGCGTGGTAGGTCTTGTAGGCTTCGAGTTTCCCCGGTTTGACGCGGATGACGGAACCGTGTCTCTGCATGATTCACCTCACCAGCTCGTTGATCTCTCGAACCAGTTTCAGATCGAACTTGGGCTTGCGATCGTAGGTCAACAGCCCGTTGATTTCCTGCTCAACGTCGGTGAGCTGCGTGTAACAGAGGCCGGCGAAGGCAGGGATCTTCGCGATGGCGGCGTAAAGCCCGCGCAGTCTTTCCAGAGCGGCCTCAGCAGTCTTCTCGACTCCGGAATAGCCCCAGGCTTCCTTGGGGACTTCGTGACCGGGCGGGATGAAGGCGATGCCGCCGAACTCCGTGAGGGCGAACGGCGAGCCGTTGTAGGCGTAGCCGGGGACCAGCGCTCCTCGGCCGCCGCGGGGAAGGGGCGTGCCCGGCTTTCCCAGATCCTTGTAAATCTCCGAGAGCAGCTCGCCGGTTCGGGCGTAGTTGTGCACCGCGAAAACGTCGGTCATGTCAGTGTGCTCCCAGCCTTCGTTGTCGATCACCAGACGGGTGGCGTCGAGCGAGCGGGTCAGCGTGTAGAGCGCTTTCAGATGATTCTGTTGCCGTGGCTCGCGCAGGTTGGGGACTCCCCAGCTCTCATTAATAGGCGCCCAAAGGATGATGGAGGGGTGGCTGTAGTCGCGCTCTACCGCCTCGATCCATTCCTTGGTGAAGCGCTCGACGTAGTCCTCATCGAATAGGGAGGCGTTGGCCATCTCGCTGGAAACGAACAGGCCCATCCGGTCGGCCCAGTAAAGGTAGCGCGGGTCTTCGAGCTTCTGGTGCTTGCGGGCCCCGTTGAAGCCCATCTCCTTGGTCATGCGGATGTCGTATTGGATGGCTTCCTCAGAGGGGGGCGTGAGGTTGCTTTGCGGCCAGTAACCCTGATCGAGGACCATCTTGAGGTAGGCGGGGCGGCCGTTGATTAAGATACGGCCGCCGTCGGCGGCTACCGAGCGGAACCCGAAGTAAGACTCCACGCGGTCGAGGACCGCAGGGCCGCGACGCAATTCAAGCGTCACCTCGTAGAGGTTGGGCGTGTTGGGAGACCATAATCTGGGATTTGTGACGCCCAGGACGGCGGTGGCGCGACGGCCATCGGCGCGGCTCATGCCGGAGGCCACCCTCTGGCGGCCGGAGCGCGCCTCGGCGTGCAGTTCCAGATCCGGCTGGGGAGCGGTGATCTGGGCCTCAAAACGCACCGTGCCATCGTTGTTCGGGGTGATCCGCACCTTGTCGAGGTGCGTCTCGGCCACTGGCTCCAGCCACACCGTCTGCCACATGCCGGTGGTGCGGCTGTAGAAGATGCCGCGCGATTGGGGCTCCCAGTATTGCTTGCCGCGGGGGATGGAGCGGTCGGTCGGAGGGTCTTCGGCACGCACCGTAACCACGTTCGAGCCGGGCTTCAATAGCGCTGTGATGTCAAAGGAGAAGGGAGTGTGGCCGCCTTCGTGCAGGCCGGCCAACTGGCCGTTGATCCACGCCATGGCCCGGTAATCCACGGCGCCGAAGTGGAGCAGCACGCGTTGCCCCTTCCAGTCCACCGGAACGGTGAACGTTCGGCGATACCAGACCCAAGGATGGAAGGAGGGATCGCCGATGCCGCTGGCCGGGCTCTCGAAACAGAACGGGACCGTAATGTTCCGGCTGAACTTCTGCGTGCCGGCGCCCCAGTTCTGATCCAACCCGGCGTTGGCGTCGTCAAACTCGAATTCCCACGAGCCGTTAAGGTTCAGCCACTGCTCGCGTTGAAACTGGGGCTGCGGGTGCTCCGCCCGCGGCGTCTCAGCCGCCGCCAGGTTGAGCGTTAGGGCGGCCAGAAGCAGTGCTTGCACCATGCTGGCCAGCTTACCAAAAGCCCGCACCCTGTAGCCTGTAGTCCTGTCTACAGGCTACAGGCTACAAGCTACGGGCCTCGGAGAACAGGTCAAAGACGCACAATGAACCGGCAGGCGGGGTCGCCGCGCTTGATGGAGTGAGTCAGCTCGACCCCGACGGGCTTTCCGGTGACCGCCTGGAAGACCTCCAGCACCCAGCCGCGGGAGCAGTGGCAGTAAGTGTTGGATAGCCTGGGCGGGCCGCCGGCGACCAGCGGGCAGTAGCACGTCGGGTAGCTGAGATGGACAACGTTGCCGTCCCGTGTAGCGTTCTCTTTGCCGACGTGTCGTCCCAGGGCGTTCAGAAGCTTGTCGATGTCTCCTTTCGCGGGTTTGGCCAAGGTGGCGACGGCGCCCCGGCGCGCGCAGGCGCGGCCGCAGGATTCCATCAGCTTGATCCTTGTGGGCTCATCGAGCTGGGCGTCCAAATTTTCCATGAGCGACTTGATCCACTCCTGTTGGACCCTCTGGTTGCGGCCGGCGGCCTCAGGCGCTGCCTCCTGAGTGGTTGTGGCAGCGCTCTGACCGGCGCCAAGCAGAACCAGGGCGCCTGTGCCAGCGCCGGTCTTGTGGATGAATTGTTTTCTGTCCATGGCGTGTAGTCTCGATCCCATAATGATAGGGCAGTTGGAGAGCCAGCGTGGTATGGAGGGGCGAGGCGCAGGATGGCGCCGCGGAGGCCTAGGCGGGCAGCGCGACGGCCGGGGCCATCGGGAGGGCAAGGCAGAGCGCTACCGTGTGGTTGATCGACTTTACTCGGAACCACAACACCTGGGGAGACAAGGGAGCGTACTGCCTGTACTACTCACGGTAAAAGTGGCGGCTTAATTCGGTCTCGGGGATGTAGCGCAGGGCCTGCCGGTACACGGCTGTGAGCGTCCCTTTGTCGAGTTCTGAGTGAAGGGCGATGGTCAGTGTCTGCTTTGTGCCGCCCGGGAGCATGCGCCGCAGTTTGACATGGCTGCCCCGCTGGGACGATGGTTGGAAGCCGAAAAGCGAGAAGATTTGGAGAACCTCGCGACCCGACAACACCCTGAGCTTTGGCATCAGGCCACAGCTTCTAGTTCCATGGTGGCCAGAATGACGGGGTCCGGTGCCAGTCCCAGTTCAGACAGGTCCTCGCCCTCGAGGTGCAGCGCAAGAGCCTCTCGTATGTTGACGGCCAACTCATCGAGCGTGTTGGCTTGGGTTACCACCGGAAGGTCCAGACACTCGGCAACATAGTGAGTATCGCCCCGGAAGATGCGGACCTGGATGGTCTTCTTCATGAGCACGTACACCCCCTTACTACTCTACCGGGACGGCGAGCGGGCGTCAATCGCCGCGGGCGCCTCACTTCGAGGGTGTAGGCACGAGAAAAGCCCCCGTGCCAGGTTTGCGAACTCAGCAGCATCGCTTTCCGACAACTGTCTGCTCCCCGCATGGCGTGCAGGACCCCAGAGGACACCCACACGTTTGAGCTGGTCCTCGTCCAGCCGCTCAAGCAGACGAAATTTCTGGGTCCTGAGCCAAGCTCCGAAACGCTGGGATAGAAAATACTCAAGGCAAGAAAGCGGAGAGACTGGTCAGCGGGATTCCGAGCAGTGGCGCTTTCCAGAAGTTCGTAGACCGAATCGCGGACGGCTGAGTCCCTGTAACAGGCAGATAGATCTTCGGGCGGGAGGAATGCTGACTCCGCCCAGAATTGGAGTTTTGTCTCCAGGTTCATGACGTCTTGAGACATATCAACTCCGTGCTTGCGTTGTATCCCGGAACGTGGAGTAGCAGCCGCGGGTATGGAAGGTGGGGAAACTCGCCGGGGAGTCCACCATCACGGGGCGAGCGCTCTGCCGGTCTGGGGGATGCAGGGGCAATGTCCCGCAGAAGCCGGATCGGATTCGCCGGCACTCCGAGCTGCTGAAGGTCGTGCGTGGCCGCGCCGACGGCACTGACGGGATCACACAGATCAGGGTATGCGCGCGGCGAGCCCGGAGGCCAGGGTGGTGGCGTTCTGGGATTCGGCCAAGTTGGCGAAACCGCCGATGTAGCGGCCCTTGCGGAAGAAGGCTAGGCGGCCCAAATAGCGGTCGCTGGCCTGGAAGGCATCGTCGGTGATCTTGGCTGGTTCGGTCTGGCCGATCCGGGCGCGCAGTTTGGTCATCACCTCCGCGGCCGCTTCAGGGGATGATTCCGCGACCAGGAAGCCTTTGCCGTACTCGTACTGGGCGATGTAGCCGCGCCGGAGCAGGCGCAGGCCGAGCACGCTCTCCGGAACCAGGCGGATGGAATCGCGGACCAGCTTATCGGTCGGGAACCAGGAAATGGCCTCGGGCAGGGCGGTGCGGCCGGAGATGCGCTTTTCCATGGCAGTGACGAAGGCGCGCAAGGGGACGCTGAGATCCTTCTCCTGGTTGACGGCCAGTTCGACGTAGTACTTGTCCTTGCAGAAAACGGCCCGGCGCGGCTGGATCTGGCTGGCCATGCCGATCTTCTCGGTGGCAATCCTCGGGTCGCGGTTAGCCGCAAAGATGCCGTAGGCGGCTTCGGGATCTTCCATCTCGGAGACGTCGAAGACGATGGTGTTACCGGCCAACTGGCAGGTCACGCCCTGCATTTTCACGAAGTGGTAGATCAGGTAGCCTTCCGCGTTGCCGTCCATGTACTCGAAGAGGTCGTCGGCGACATATGTGCGCGCAGGACCCTGCTGGCCCCAACCGGGCACCAGGCTGCAATCCGGGGTTTGGGCTGCCAGCGACAGGGAAACGGCCAGAAGCAGAAACAGTCTCATGCGAGCAACTCCTGAGCGCGGATGAGGCGCTCCGCGACTTTCACTCCAAAAGAACAACTCACCGAGCAACTGGGGCAGAGATCGCAGCGGATCTTTTGGACTTCCGAAGGCAGCTCCAGGAACTTCTCGCGGCCCAACGCGAATTGCCCGTAGCCTTCGGCGTAGGTGAGATAACGTAGCACGTCGGGAACCGGCATGCCTTTGGGACAGGTTCCCTCGCAGCGGTTGCACATGCGGCAGTAGAGGGGGCGAATCTGCTCCAGCCGGGCCGAAAGGATCTTCTGGTCGGCCTCGGTGAAGGCAGAGGCCATAGCCTTGAGGTTCTCGTCGAGCTGATCCATGTCCACCATGCTGGGGATAGAAGTATGGATGTAGGGATTTCGGATGGCCCACTTCAGGGCGGCCAGCAACGCGCCCTCGCGCTTGAGCTGGGAGCGGAGCTCGTTGGTGGTGGGGTAGTAAGAAGCGTTGCGGAAGCCGCCCGCCATCACTTTCATGGCCACCAGGCCCAGGCCAGCCTGGTGGGCCGATTCGAGAACGGGATCGAGGTCTTTGTCCATCGCAAAGTTGTAGCCGCTGATGACGACGTCGATCTTGCCGCACTTGAGGGCCGCCGGGATGACGCTGGCCTGGCCGCGGTGCGTGCTCACGCCGGCGAAGCGGATTTTGCCGTCTTTCTTGGCGATCTGCTGGGCTTCGAGGAGTTCGTCGGTAATCTCCTCGCCGCGGGTGCGGTCGTGGATACACCACACATCCAGGTAATCGGTACCCAGCTCGCGGAGACTGGCGTCGAGGTCAGCCAGCGCGGCCTGCTTGGAGCGGGCCTGCGACTTGCTGGAGAGTATGACGCTCTTGCGCCTGGATTTGAGAACGGCGCCGACCATGCGCTCGTTATTGCCGCGGCCATAGACCCGGGCAGTGTCGAAGTAGTTGATGCCCAAATCGGCGGCGCGCTGGATCACGCTCGGGTCAGAAGTGATCATGCAACCGAAGCCGACGGTGGTCACCTTCAATCCGGTCCGGCCGAGCGTGCGGTACTGTAGCGCCGGCTCGGCAGCAAGCCCAGCGACGGAAGCGGAGCGGAGCCCCGGAAGAGCCAGCCCCGCAGCCAGGAAGTCGCGCCGCGAAGAGTGGGACTGTAATGCCTCAGTCTCGGGGGCAACAGCCTGTGCACCCAGGTGGGATAGGCTTTCAGCCTGTCCGGACCGCTTTCGGATACCGCCCGAGACAAGCTGAAGCTTGTCCCACGGCCCCCGAGACTGAGGCATTACGTGCGATTTCATGATGTCTCCAGAATTTCGGTTATAATCAGAGTCGAAGTTCCCATTGTAAGATCTGGAGATCACTTTATGCCAGCACACTTATCACGCCGTCATTTTCTGAACTGGGCCGGGGCCGGGGCGGCAGCGGGTCCTCTGGGCGGAAGCCGGTTGCTGATAGCGCAGGAGCCGCCGAAGGCCCCTACGCTCGAGCCGGTTTATGCTTACGATCGCCGCGCCACCGTGGCCTTGGTGAAAGGGGAGGAACGGCGCAAGAACGCCCACGACGCCCTGGCGGCCATCGATGAGCAGCTTCGCCCCTTGCTGAAGCGCAAGAAATACGTCGTCATCAAACCGAACAACGTCTCGACAGAGATCCAGTTGGCGGCGACGCATGCGGACGCGCTGCGGGGGATTCTGGATTACTTGGCGCCGCGCTTCAAAGGGCCGGTGGTGATCGCGGAATCCTCGGCCGGCGAGACCATGCGCGGCTTCGAGAACTTCGGCTACACCAAGGTGGCCGCGGAACACCAGTCGCAGAAGGTCAGCCTGGTGGATCTGAACCAGGAGGCCAAGTACCAGGTGATTCCGCTGCTGTCGCCCGACCTGCACGTGCAGCCGGTGCGGCTGGCGGCGCGCTTGCTGGATCCGGATGCCTTCATCATCTGCGCGACGATGTTGAAAACGCACAACGTGACGGTGGCCACGCTTTCGGTGAAGAACATGACGCTGGGCGCGCCGCTGCACAGCGCGCCCAAGGAGACGCCTCGCTGGAACGACAAGCGCAAGTACCACGGAGGCGTGCGGCAGACGCACTACAACATAATGCTGACGGCGCAGAAGATGCAGCCCTTCTGGTGCGTCACGGTGATCGACGGATACGAAGGCATGGAAGGCAACGGCCCTTCCTCGGGCACGCCGGTGCCCTCGCGGGTGGCGATCGCCTCGACGGACTTCATCGCTGCGGACCGCGTGGGGGTGGAAGTCATGGGCATCGACCCGACCTGGCCGGCCTGCCTACAGTATTGCTGGCAGGTGGGGTTGGGCCAGTACGACATCTCGAAGATTGACATGCGGGGCGAGGAGATTGCCAGCGTAAAGAAATCCTACCGGCTGCACGGCGACATCGAGCGCGAGTTGCAGTGGATGGGGCCGCTGAAGGAAGTTCCGCCCAAGCTGGGCCGAGTCATCGACCCGTTCAGTCGCCTGACGGTTTCCGGGTAGGGCCCGCCGCCAGCGGGCCGGCGCGATGGCGCGGTCCTGCGGGTCATGCCCTCCGCAGCGAGGTGAAGCACCATGGCTTGTCAATTTCGACATTCGATGTGCAATGAGGCTTTCGAGAAATGGGATTTCGCGGAGGTCTCGAAGGCCATCCGGAAGGCGGGTTATACGGGGATCGAGATTGCTCCGTTCACCCTGGCAGAAGATCCGGCCGGCCTGCCTCCGGACAAGCGCCGCGAGTACGCTTCAGTCATCCTCTCGGAAGGGCTGAAGTTCGTGGGCCTGCACTGGCTGATGGTCAGCCCCAAGGGCCTGCACGTGACCACGCCGGACAAGGCGCTGCGCGAGCGGAGCTGGGAGTACGTGCGCCGGCTGGTCGATCTGTGCGCGGACCTGGGCCCCGGCGGAGTCATGGTCTTCGGGTCGCCCCTCCAGCGGAAAACCGTGGGAGGAGTGAGTCGCGCCGAGGCGACCGGGCATTACGTGGATGGGCTGGCCGGAGTTGCGCCGCATGCGGTCGAGCGCGGCGTGACCGTGTTGGTGGAGGCGCTGCCCCTCCAGCAGTGCGATGTCGTGACATCGCTGGATGAGGCGGCCTCGATCGTCCGGCAAATCGCAAGTCCTGGAATTCGAACCATGTTCGACAGCCACAACGCCGTCAACGAAACGGAACCTCACGCCGTGCTGGTGGACCGGCACTTCGGGCTGATCCGCCACGTACACGTCAACGAGATGGACGGCCGGCATCCGGGGACCGGCTCCTACGATTTCAAGCCGGTTCTGGAGGTGCTGGGACGGCGCGGTTATGCGGGCTGGATCTCCTTAGAGGCCTTCGACTTCACCCCTGGGGCTGAGAAGATCGCGCAGGATTCTCTGCGCTACCTGGAGTCGGAAATCGCCAAGCTGGGCTTATGACGAAGTACGTGGTGACGGGAGGAGCGGGCTTTATCGGATCCGCACTGGTCCGAAGGTTGTTGCGTGAAAACGGCGCCCACGTGGCGGTCATTGACAACTTCCTGACAGGGCGGGAAGCGAACTTGGACGAGGTGCGTTCCCAGGTCGAGTTTCACTGCACCGATATCTGCCACTACGATGAGATGGCGCCGCTAGTACGGGGGGCGCACGTGGTCTTTCACCTGGCGGCGATTCCTTCCGTGCCACGCTCGATCACTGACCCGGTCCCATCGCACGAAGTCAATATTGATGGGACGTTCCGAGTGCTACGCGCCTGCCTGGAGGGCGGTGTGGGGCGTGTGGTCTACGCGGCCTCGTCTTCGGCCTATGGGGACGTCGAAGTGCTTCCGGAAGTGGAGACCCTGCGGCCGCAGCCCAAATCCCCCTATGCCGCGCAGAAGCTTCTGGGCGAGTATTACGCCAGTGCGTTCCATTCCTGCTTCGGGTTGGAAACCGTCTCCTTGCGCTTCTTTAACGTGTACGGGCCGCGGCAAGACCCTTCCAGTCCGTACTCCGGGGTGATTTCACTGTTCATGAAGGCGTTGCTGGAGCGGCGCTCGCCGACCATCTTCGGCGACGGCGAGCAGTCGCGCGACTTCAGCTTCGTCGAGGACGTTACCGAGCTGTGCCTGAAGGCGGCGCGAGCGCCGGGCGTTGCCGGCAAGCTTTACAACGGCGGTAACGGCGAACGGTACAGCCTGAATCAGGTGTGGGAATTGCTTCAGAGAATCGAG
>CAVRZY010000130.1:0-13428 GCA_963725415.1 uncultured Acidobacteriota bacterium
CCCATAAACGAATTGGCGAATGATCTGGTGGCCCACCACCGGCCGCAAGGGCAGGGGCGCCCAACAACGCCGCTGATCGCTGATGCAGCCAAAGCGCGCTTCGTCCTGAAACAGCAGCCGCAGTCGCCTCCCCACGGGCAATCGGCTCAAGAGGGCGGCGAGAACCTGGGGGAGTTTTTTTTAAATCGCTCTTGGGCCCGCTGGCGGGCCTGCGGGTGTCGGGGGCGCGGCCCCAGTTTGCGCCAGCCGTGTCGGTGCAGCAGGCGGTAGACATAGCCCAGAGACACCTCTCGGCCGGCGGCTTTCACCAACTGGGCATGCAGTTGCTTGGCGGTGACAATCTCCCCCGCCAGGGCCCGCCTTTGCACCTGCCGGAGGAAGGCTTTTTCCTTCCCCACCGACAGGTAGGCCCAGCGCCGCCCCCCGCGTCCCTGCCGCTCGAGGCCTTCCGGACCTTGCCGGTTGTACTGAGAGATCCACAGCCAGATGGCCTGCTTGGAGACACACAGCCAATCGGCGATCTGCCGCGCGGCGAACTCTCCCAGGTGAGTGAGCCAGATGGCCACGCGTTTCTGATAGCTGGGCTTGTCCGGGGCTTCGCGCACCCAGACCTGCATCTCTTCGGTGGAGAGCCAAGGTGTAATAAAGGCCGGTGGTCGCATGGGAAAGACACCTGCCCCCATTATCCATTACTCTACGGTTGATGTCAAGCCGGTATCAGAGAACTTGAAAGGGATTCCCGGCGGAAGTCCGGGCGGCCTGTCGTCTTCGTCCCAGGAGCGGGCAGCCTGAATGGCATCGAGCGGCAGTTCCACCCCGGTTGCGGGTAGAGTCAGTTACTTGACCCGTTCGCGCAGTCTCTTACGCAGGGCGGCGAGCTTCTGTTGATCCGCTGGCAGCGGAGCAGGGCGTGGGGGGCCCTCAGGCACGTGAAGTCCAGAAGTTCACCACGCCTTGCGGCTTCCATTGGCTCTGTTTCGAAGTAGACGTGATCGAAGAGCATATTCAGATCGGCGTCGCCCCAGGCCTTCACGAGTTGAGCAGCCAGTTGGGAGACCTCCTCAGGAACGTGAGAAGCCTCGAGGTCTTCGGACGCAAAAACGAGGCGGCGCGCGGCCTTGCCGCCCTGGACTAAGGAGTAGCGCAGCAGTGGAAACGACTTTCATCAGCTTCGGGAGCAAAAAACACTCCTCTCTCTGTGAGTCGTTGACGGATAGCAGGGGCGGCGGACTTCACCGGCCCCCAGGTGTGTAAAAGCGCCGGCTCAGCTCTGCTGGCGCCGACTGTACAGTCAGGATGGGGGCGAGATTACCAACGGGGCTCGCGACGCGCGCGTGGTCCGCCGCTATTTGTCTTGGGCCGAGCCTCATTCACATTGAGCGCGCGGCCTCCCGAGTCTAAGCCATTCAAAGCCTCGATGGCCCGGTCGGCCTCTGCGGTCTCCGTCATCTCGACGAAGGCGAAACCTCGCGAGCGGCCCGTATCCCGGTCCCTCACCAAGCTGACACGTTCTATGGCTCCATACGGTTCGAAGAGGGAGCGGATCGACTCTTCAGTGGCGCCAAAATCCAGGTTGCCTACGAAAATGTTCTTCAAAGTTATCTCCTTGCTGTTTGAGCGCGGGCTGTTCCAGGCGGAGTAGGTTATCGACCCAGTTTGGCGGGACGGTCAAACGCCCCCTAAGTATAACAGCTTTTCCGGAATTCCCCAAGGCAATTCGATCCTGGAATGTAATGCCTCAGAAGGTGTGAAAAAATCGGCGGACAGGCGAAACCGCCTGTCCCACGGTGGTCTAAGTGTGTTGATTGCAGCGTGGGGCAGGCCGTTTGGCCTGCCACCCTCACGGTCGGAGGGATTTTTTCACACCTTCTCAGTCTCGGGGGTCGTGGGACAAGCTTCAGCTTGTCTCGGGTGGTATTCGAAAGGCGTCCGGACAGGCTGGAAGCCTATCCTACCCGGCTGCACAGGCTATTGCCCCCGAGACTGAGGCATTACCCTGGAATTTCAGCCCTGTATCAACAAGCACTTTGGAACGACCGTTTCCGCCAACGTCTGGCTGGAATCGATTCTTGGACTGGTGTTCGGACTTCCCGGGGCGGTCAGAAGGGAGCCTTTTCGAGGCCGGGGGCGGCAACATGGACGCCAAACCCCACGCCAACCCACTCGATCGGTCAAAGGGAGGTGGCCTGTGGTATACTTCGGTTGCCCGGGAGCCTAAGAGGGGGATCTTGGTCCAGATTCGCTGTTGGGAACTTCGCCTGGGCAGGTAGCAGGTGGCTAAAAATCAGGCCAAACCAGCATGAATCAGCAGACGCCCGCATTTTGGAGCATTTCCGTTCCCGAGCTCCTTGAGCGGCTGCGAACTACGCCGGAGGGCTTGACCAGCGACGAGGCCCGGCAGCGACTGATCCGCTTTGGCGCTAATCTCCTGAAGCCCCGCAAGAGAACCGACGCACTCACGCTTTTCCTGGCTCAATTCAAGAGTCCAATCATCCTCATTCTCTTGTTTGCCGCGGGATTGTCCTTCTTCCTGCAAGACCCTACGGATGCTGTCATCATCCTGGTTATCGTTCTTGCCAGCGGTCTGCTCGGCTTCTGGCAGGAGAGGGGCGCGGCGGACGCGATTCAGAAGTTGCTGGCAATCGTACAGACAAGAGCCGACGTGCTGCGTGATGGCAGCCCGAAGGAGATCCCGGCTGACGAGATCGTGCCGGGAGATATCATTCTGCTCAAGGCCGGAGACGCCATTCCCGGAGACTGCCTGATTCTGGAATCGCAAGACCTATTTGCAAATGAAGCCGCTCTGACGGGAGAAACATATCCTGAAGAGAAACTGACAGGAGTGCTGCCACCGGAAACCTCACTTAGTCAACGGAAGAACACGCTTTTCATGGGAACTCCTGTGGTCAGCGGCACTGCGAAGGCCGTAGTTGTTCATACTGGGAAAGGCACCGAATTTGGCAAAGTATCGGAACGGCTGGCGCTCCGGCCGCCGGAGACGGAGTTCGAGCACGGCGTCAGGCGGTTTGGATACTTCCTCATGGAAGTTACCCTGCTGTTGGTTATCGCCGTCTTCGCCTTTAACGTCTATCAGGCGCGTCCGGTCCTGGAGTCCTTTCTTTTTGCACTGGCACTGGCGGTTGGGTTGACGCCGCAACTGCTGCCCGCCATTGTCTCCGTCAATCTCGCTCACGGTGCACAGCGAATGGCCCTCGCAAAGGTCATCGTCAAACGGCTTTCCTCTATTGAGAACTTCGGCAGCATGAATGTCCTCTGTGTGGATAAGACCGGCACTCTGACCGAAGGCGTGGTGCGCG
This sequence comes from uncultured Acidobacteriota bacterium, assembly GCA_963725415.1. GTDB lineage: Bacteria > Acidobacteriota > Terriglobia > Bryobacterales > Bryobacteraceae > CAVRZY01. Next base: position 3,318 of record CAVRZY010000130.1, read on the forward strand.
TCCGCTCCGCACTTGATGTCGAGGGCAAGGAAAGCGACAGCGTCCTGCTGCATGCCTATCTCAACGCTTTTTTCGAGACGGGGTTTACGAATCCGATTGATGAAGCCATCCGCCGTCATCGTCCGTTTGACACCTCCGGCTGCCAGAAGCTGGACGAAGTGCCGTACGATTTTATTCGCAAGCGGTTGAGCATCCTGGTTTCCAGAGGTGCTGAGCATCGGGTCGTGACCAAAGGCGCGTTGCACGATGTGCTCGCCGCTTGTTCGACCGCGGAGGTCTCCGGGGGAACTACCGTGGATATCGCGTCGGTGGGGGAACAGCTTCAGCAGCGCTTTGAGGCGCTCAGTGGCGAGGGCTTCCGCACGCTGGGCGTTGCATACCGGGATATTGGCTCCGCCTCGCGCATCACCAAGGACCATGAGGCCGGGATGACATTTCTTGGATTCCTTGTACTCTATGATCCCCTCAAACCCGATATCGTTGAGACCGTCCGCGACCTCCAGCAGCTCGGCGTCTCACTCAAGATCATCACCGGAGACAATCAATTCGTCGCTGCCCATGCCAGTCAGCAGGTGGGGCTGTCGCATCGCCCGTGCCTCACCGGTACGGAACTTCACCGGATGAGTGATGAAGCACTGCGCCAGCGCGTGAGCAGCGTGGATGTCTTCGCGGAGGTCGAGCCTAACCAGAAAGAGCGCATCATTCTCGCAATGAGAAAGACAGGGAACGTCGTGGGCTACATGGGGGATGGGATCAACGACGCTTCGGCTCTGCATGTTGCTGATGTGGGCATCTCGGTGGATAGCGCCGTGGATGTGGCGAAAGAAGCGGCCGACATCGTGCTGCTGGAAAGAGACCTGGGTGTCCTGGCGCAAGGCGTGCGGGAAGGCAGAATGACCTTCGCCAACACTCTCAAATACGTGTTCATGGCGACGAGCGCCAATTTCGGCAACATGTTCAGCATGGCCGGAGCATCCCTCTTTCTCCCCTTTCTTCCCCTCCTGCCCAAGCAGATCCTGCTCAACAATCTGCTCACCGATTTTCCGGAGATGACCATCGCCACCGATAGCGTGGACCGTGAACTCGTAGAAAAACCACGGCGATGGGACATCAGGTTTATCCGCAACTTCATGCTTACGTTCGGCGTGCTCAGTTCCGTCTTCGACTACCTCACCTTTGGTGCACTGGTGTTCATCCTGCATGCCGGGCCCGCCCTGTTCAGGACCGGCTGGTTCGTGGAGTCTGTCATTTCGGCCTCGGTGGTCGTGCTCGTGATTCGCACTCGAGGACCTTTCTTCAGGAGCAGGCCGGGGAAATACTTGTTGATGGCAACTCTGCTGACGGTCGTCGTCACAATGGTCTTGCCTTTCACTCCCGTTGGCGGGAAGTTGTTTGGATTAACCCCATTGCCAGTCTTGTTCCTGGCGCTCATGGGAGTGATCGTTGTGCTTTACATCGTCTCGGCGGAAGCGGCGAAGAGGGTCTTCTACAAGCTCGCGCCATCCTGACGCCCGCACGGCCGTGAGTCGGGGACAGACCCACTGGCGTATACTTGGAACTGCGCGGAACTCCAAGAAGGTGCCCGATGCGCCTGTATCTGGTCAACCCCTCCAACCCGCTGGTCAGTATCGTCAGAGTCAAGGAGAGCCGCTGGAACCGTTACCGCGTGTGGAAGCCGCTCAGTCTCATGGTTCTGGCGGGCCTGACCCCGCCGGAGTGGGAAGTCACAATCGTGGACGAAAACCTCGGCGTGCCTGACTATCCGGCCATGCCGCGGCCTGACCTGGTAGGCATCACCGCCTTCACCTCGCAGGCGAATCGCGCCTATGAAGTGGCCGCTCACTTCCGCCGCCTGGGCGTGCCCGTCGTCATGGGCGGCATCCATGCAACCATGTGCCTGGACGAAGTCATGGAGCGCGTGGACTCGGCCGTCACGGGGGAAGCCGAGAGCGTCTGGCCGCAGGTTCTGGCGGATGCTCGGAGCCGATGTCTGAAGCGCCGGTACGACGGAGGGTTCGCCGACATGGACAGCATCCCACCCGCCCGGCATGATTTGCTGGCCTCGGGATATGCTCTGGGAGCCATTCAGACCACGCGCGGCTGTCCCATGAACTGCACCTTCTGCAGCGTGACGGCCTTCAACGGAGCCCGCTACCGGCAGCGGCCCATTCCGGACGTCGTGCGGGAATTCCAGTTGATCCCTGAGAAACATGTTCTGGTGGTAGACGATAACCTCATCGGCACGCGCCCGGAACACATCGCCCGTGCCAAAAACCTGTTTCGCGCCATGGCACAGGCGAACCTGCGAAAGGAGTGGATTGCCCAGGCCACGATTAACTTCGCCGATGACGAAGAGCTTCTGGCCTTGGCCGCGAAGGCTGGCTGCCGAGGCGTCTTTATCGGGTTTGAGTCTCCCACGCCGGAAGGGCTTCTGGAACTCGGCAAGAAATTCAATCTTCTCAAGGGCCGGGATTTCCGTGCCTCCGTGCGGCGAATACAGCGGCACAACATTCTGGTGGCGGGTTCCTTTATCATCGGTCTGGATAGCGACACGCCAGGCATCGGCAAGCGCACAGCCGCCGCGGCTAGTCAGTACGGTGTGGATCATCTCAACGCGATGTTTCTGACTCCTCTGCCCGGCACGCGTTTGTGGGAGCAGATGAAATCGGAGGGTCGCCTCGCCCTCGATGCGTTCCCGGAGGACTGGAAGTACTACACGCTAACCTTCCCGGTGGCTCGGTACAAGCATCTCCCTCTGGACACGATCATCGAAGAAATGACCACCTGCGACCGGGAGTTTTATTCCATGCGGCGCATCCTGCGCAGGGTGTGGGGCAACTTCTGGCGACGCCGCGGGCCGCTCATCGCCTTGCTGGGCAATCTGTCATACAGGAGTAATTTCCGGCTGAACTGCAAGGCTTACGCGGGCTTCAGGTTTCAACGGGAAATAAGGCATTGACCTGCGATTCAGACACCGATACGACAATGGGCAAAACCGGGGACTGACACCATTTGCTGCCCTTCGAAATGGCTGTCTGTACCCGGTTTTTGCCGCGTTCCATGCCCACTGTCTGAATCGCAGAAGGCATTGATCGGAGCGTAGGAGAGAGATTGCGAACGGGGGGAAACTGATCGTGCTGACAGCTCCCCTCACCGAGACGATTGATCACGCGGGCTTTTTCATTCAGACGGGTGTGGCCTCCAGGCCCAAGCGCCTGGAGAGCATTTTCAATTCAAAGTACCCCAACTGGAAGGAGGTTGAGCGGAACCAGGATGGCTCCGCGCGCTACCTGCCGGCCGGCCTGCGCAGGCTGGAGGCATCGCTTCTGCGCGAGTATCCCCCGGAGGAGATCGTCGCCTGCTACCCGGATGACCTGGAGAACCTCATCGGTCCCAGGACCCGGCTGGCAGCCGTCTCCACGCACGACCTTGCCTCGAAAAGTAGGCTGCATCGATTTGGACCGGATGTGTAAGTTATTGAAAACATGGAGCGGGAGATGGGACTCGAACCCACGACGTCCAGGTTGGGAAATCGACCATGGATTGGAAATAGAGAATTTGGCGTTCCCGGCGCGAAATCCTGGCGACAGCAAGTCACCCAGTTTCAGCTTCTTGGCTCCGGGCTCCTCTTAATGGAGCCATTCTGGAGCCAAGAGCAGATTCAACTCTCTCGTTCGAAGCCGATGACCATGTCGCCCTCGCTTGATGTAAGCCGGGCTTCCCTAAACACGGTCCCTGAACGGCGATTCCTTTCATTTCGTCAGAGACGGATGTACCGGCGGAAGACTAACCCGTTCTCATCCCGAACAACGGAAGTTAGACCCCTCAACCGCGATGGTGCTGCGCGCCTGAAGCTACTTTGCCGTGGCGGGCACCGGCACAAGGTGGTAGTGAACTATGTAGCCGTTCGGCCCGACTACCCAGCCTTCATCCACCGCCGGAAAGCTCATCGCCGTGCGCCCTTCCGGAAGTTGCCCGATCGTCGCCCATTTAGCGCCGCCGTCCGATGTGCGATAAACGACATCCGGGCGATTGCTTCCCACCAGCAGAAAACCGTCGCGCTCATTTACGAAATGGATGTCGCGAAGCGGACGGTTCTGGCCCGCGCCTGCATACTGCGAAGTCCAGGTGAGGCCTCCGTCTGTGGACGCCAGCGGGCCTCCATTATGATCGCTGGGCAGTATCCAGCCGATTCTGGGTGAGACAAAGTAGACTTGCGTCAGCCTGCACTTAACCGGCATCGGCGGTTCCTGCCAGGTGGCGCCGCCATCCGTAGTGAGCGCGTATCGGCCATAGTCGCCGACCACCCAAACGTGCTGGGGATCCAGGGCGAAAATCGCCCTGAAATCGTTGCGCGGCAGCTTCGAGATGTCGGTCCAGGTAGTGCCCCCATCCTCGCTCTTGAAGAGACGGTCGCTCGTGCCGAACTGCCCCGTCTGCAGACGGATGGATCCAACCGCGCCACCATCACCGAGGCTCTTGCGCTCGGGCAACGGCGATGCCGGACGCCAGGTTTCCCCACCGTCGGAAGAATGCAGCAGGATACGGCCCTGGGCCCAGCCTTCTTTGGCATTCGTGAAGAAAATCGAAGAGAATTCGTTCCCCCCTTCCTCGCGCTCCAGAACACGGCTCCAGGTCTTGCCGCCGTCGGCCGTCTTGAGTATGGTGTTGTTCTTACCGGCCGCCCAGCCGGTGTTGATGTCGATGAAATACACGGAGCTTAGTTGATCCGTCACGCCGCTGGTTTGAAGGTCCCATCGCGCCTCGTAGCGCATCGGGGCAGTGGCCGCTGCGGAGGGCGGCGCGACGCCGCGCACTTGGCTCACCTGCGGTCTGGGCTGGCCCGATTCCAGACCTACCAGCGTCAGCCAGGTGCGAGTGAGGAACCGGTCTCCTGCGTGCGTTTCCGTCTCCATGCGGACATAGCCCACACCTGGGGAAAACCAGCGCGACTGTGAGGCGTGGACGGTTGCTTCCGGCAGGGCCATGGTCATCTCAGCTGCCATTCTCGTCGTTTCGAACTTGCCCGCGGGTACTTCCATGGTCTCCCTGCCAACCACGCGGACGGTAATCGTGACCGGCGCGTCCGGCGCTTTCCAGGTCCACGATTCACCGGACGCCAAAGTCGGGCTGAGGAGCTTTTGAGGCGGCGTCATGACGACCTGCCGTCCATCCTCATTGGTCTTGCCCACGAAAAGCCCCTCCGGTGTCAGCCGGTACCACTCGGTCATCCAGAGCTTGCCGTCCATGCGGGATTCCACGCGTGCGTATCTCGCCCCGCCGATCATGTCGAACCCCGCCACTTCGCTGATCAGGGTCGTCTCGAGGACGTTCCCTTTTAACGGCGGAGCATCCGGCTCATCCAGATGAACACCGGGGCCAAATTCCTCCCTCATCTGGTAATTCCAGCGGGTGTTGATTGCCAGCGGGTACTGCAGGTTGGCAGGAGCGGGCGGGACTTGTCCGACCGCGGACGATGCCAGTGCGGCGGCGACCAGCACCGCCGCCCAGACCAGGTTCTTGCGACTCGCTCTGACAGAAGAAGTGATCGTGCCCTTCATTACTAGCCCCCCTTGGAGTTCTGGCACTCCTAGACTTATTTGATGCACACCGCGACAAAAGGCTGCATTCAGGTTCCATCGCCCTTGCTCGACGACGGCGTTCCCCGCTGTTTCCGCCAGAAGACACGTGGACGCGATTCGCGATCCGCTCACGAATTGCCTGGCCTTGTGTCACTTGCGGATGATTGCTCCATTTCGGCTCCATTAACAAAGGAAGCGATGTGGAGAAGAATTCGCGAGAAGTAGTTGAAAACAAAGGTCAAGAGACTGTTCAGAATCTTCCTGAATGCCAGCGTGGGCCAGAGAACCGTATTGGGAACTGGCGGCAAGTTGTTGAAAACATGGAGCGGGAGATGGGACTCGAACCCACGACGTCCAGCTTGGGAAGCTGGCATTCTACCGCTGAATTACTCCCGCTCACCGGAGGGTTCAGCTTGGGTCCTAACGACCCCGAATCGATTGTACCAAATCCCTCCGCCGCTGCCTATCCCCCGCGCCGGCGCTAGCCTCCGCTCACCGGCTATGCTACGGTTTCGTAGGGCGAGGGCCAAGCCGGATCTAGGGCTTAAAATGCCTTAAAATCTCCACCCCTCTGGCCGATAGACGATCGAAGCAACCGTGGAGCAGCGAATCGGCGCGCGTGGTCGGCTCGCTTCAGCGCCTAAGCGCCAATGAGAGTACTGTGGCTTAGCTCCGATCACGCCAGCGACCAAGCCAGGGCCACTATGGCGGGGCTGCTCGAGTTTGCTCTGGAACACGCAAACTGCCCGCCGGTGGCCCTGGAATATCTGAGAGCCTCAGCCTACGACGTAGTGCTGGCCGACTTCCCCATCCCCGACTGGTCCCCGGAAGAGTGGCTCGAGGAGGTCCACAGGACCAATTCCCTGCTGCCGGTGGTCATCCGGGATTCTGGAGCCACTTGCGCCGATGCCGTGCGCCTCACCAAGCTCGGCGCCTACCACGTCTTCGACGCCACAGCCGACATCGAAGAATTGGCGCGCGTCCTCGAGCAGGCCGTCATCTACCGCCGCGAGCGCGAGCTGGCCCTGTTTGGCGGCGACCTCGCTCAGGAGCCGTGGAAGAAGTTCCTGGTCGGTGAAAGCCGCCCTATGCGGGAGATCGCGCAAGTTATTCGCCTCATCGGCGCCCGCCGCTCGACCGTCCTGATCACCGGCGAAACCGGCACCGGCAAGGAGGTCCTCGCGCGGGCCATTCACATGGCCAGCAACCGCTCCCATCTTCCCATGGTGGCTGTCAACTGCCACGCCCTGCCCGAAAACCTTCTGGAAGCCGAACTGTTTGGCCACGTTAAGGGCGCTTTCACCGGCGCCATCGCGCATCGCATTGGGCGCTTCGAGCAGGCCCATCGCAGCACTCTGTTCCTGGACGAGATTGGCGATCTGCCCCTGGATCTCCAGGCCAAGCTGTTGCGCGTCCTCCAGGAGCGCGAGATCCAGCGCCTGGGCAGTTCCGAGACCGTCTCCCTGGATGTCCGAGTTCTGGCCGCCACCAACACCGATCTGGCCGAGAGCATGCGCCAGCGAACCTTCCGCGAGGACCTCTATTATCGCCTCAACGTGGTTCCCATCCGTGCCCCGCCCCTGCGGGAACGCCTCAGCGATATTCCACTTCTGGTCCACCACTTCGTCGAGAAGGTGTGCCGTCAGGAGGACCTGCCGCCACGCCAGGTGGCTCGCGAGACCTTGGACCGCCTCTCGGACTACTCCTGGCCCGGCAACGTCCGCCAGCTTGAAAACGCGGTCGAGATGGCCATTGTGATGGCCGGAGACCGCCGCGACCTCTACCCGGGCGACTTCCCGCTGCCTTCCACTACCCTCCAGCGCCCCTGCCCCGCGCCGGTCGGCGCCTTTCATGTCCCCGATGACGGCCTGGACTTCGAGCAGACCATCAGCCGCATCGAGCGAACCATCCTCGACCAGGCCCTGCAACGAACCGGCGGCAACAAAAAGCAGGCCGCCGAAATGCTCCGGCTCAAGCGAACCACCCTCTCGGCCAAGCTCAAGAGCCTGGAAATGGAAACCATCAGTTCGTAGTCCCGATTCCTCAGCAGACCCGACCTCCGGTGAAGGGGCGCGCGACATGAAAGTGGTGCCCCCCATAGAACCTGAAGAAAACCGCAAGTCTCTGTGCGTACCAATACGCCAGACAGACGTGGCGCGGCCTGTAGAGCCTAATGTTACTGAGTTTTGGCCTTCTGATGAACCCGGAACATAGGTAACACTTCAATCCGGGCACATGGGTGGCACTTACCCTGGGCACACTCTCCCCTCGCACCCGGGCGTTGTGCCTGCCCCTGCTCGGCTTTGGCGCCTCAGTTCGCCCGCGCCGCCTCCACCAGTTCACGGAGGCAGTTGGCCGACAACTGATCCGGCTGGCTGCCTGGAGCCAGCCGGATCACGCGCAGCGGTATTCGTCCCGCAAGCCGTGCCGCGATGGCCGAGCTGGCACGGCGCCCGGCTAGATCGCCATCGAGCATGAGAATCACCTCACTGAAGCGCTGGCGTAAGAGTTCCTCCTGCCGCTCATGCAACGCTGCTCCCATCAAGGCCACCACCGAGCGAATGCCAGCTTGGTGCACCTTCAGGCAGTCAAAGAAACCCTCCACCACGACTACCCAGGGCTCACCCGTCGCGGCCGCCCGGGACAGGTTGAACACTGCGCGCGATTTGGCAAAGCCCGCGGGAAACTTGTAACGCGGCTCCCGCCCATCAACGGCGCGGCCACAGTAGCCCACCAGTTCTCCGCGCTCGTTCTCAATCGGAATCACCAGCCGACCAGTTAGCAGCCCGGCGCTACGGTAAAAGCCCACGCCGAACAGCGCGGCCGTCTCCGGTTCGACCCCTCGAGCGCGCAGATAGGGGTGCGAGCGGTCAAGCCCTCGCAGCACGAATCCGAGCAGTGGCAGCACTCCTTTTTTCGTAACCAGTTCCTTCCTCGTCTCCTGGAACGCTCTGGCCGGCAGGTGCGATCCGCCAAACCACGCCTGGACCTTCAACGCCGCTTCACGGAGCCCGCAGTGCTCGATGGCTGCCACGAAGTCCAACACGCTCCCGCCCACCTCGCACGAGAAACAGTGGAACACCTGCTTGGCCAAGTTGACCTGAAAGCAGTCCCGTCCCTTACCGCCATGGATCGGACACCGGCCGCGGTACTGGGCACGGCCACTGCGGCGCAAATCGGTGGCCCGGTAGCGCGCCAACACCCACTCCAGCCGCACCGCTCGCTTCAGCGCACCAAAATCCAGCCACGCACTCATGGCTGCTTCTCCGTTTCCCGCTGGGCGGATGGGGATCGCTTCGGGCGTACGCCGCCGATCGCCATCGAACATTCGTCCAACTCGCCCAGCTCACAGAAGCCGAACCACAGCCGCCACCGGCCATCGGCTAGGGCTTCCAGCCCGACCGGCTCCCCGGCCAGGACTTTGCTCACGTACACCTTCTGGTTCGCCCAGCGCATCGTTCCGCAGGCGCCCACCCAGCGCACCACGTAGCTGGCTGGGTATTCCAGCTCCGGCAACCGGTGCGGGTACGGCCGCGGCGAAGGCACATAGAATTCGGCCGGCGTTTTCAGGCCCAGCGCCTCGTGTGGCCGCTGCTCGTTGTACTCCCGGCGAAACCGGTCAAACCTCCCTTGCTGCGCCCGTAGATCCTCGGCGGGTGGCTGTGCCGTCTCCTCTTTCAAGACCCGGTGCATCCGCTCGTGCCGGCCGTTCTCGCCGGGCCGCCCCGGCCGAATCCGCTCCGGATGGATCCCCAACTTGATCCACCACACCGCCAGCTCCGACAAGCCCCCCAAACCCGGCCCCGCAAACGGCTCTCCGTTGTCCGACCGCAGCCGCTCCGGCAACCCGTACTCGCGAAAGGTCGCCTCCAAGACGGGGCGCGCCAACTCGGTCGTCTCCCGCGGCATGGCTTGGCACCGCAGCAGATACCGGCTGAAGCCGTCGCTGATCGTCAGCGGTTCGCAACGCACCCCGTCGCCACAGCGGAACCAACCCTTGAAGTCCGCGCTCCAGACCGCGTTCGGTCCCCCCGCCTCCAGCACCGCCGCAGCGTGGGCCTCCACCCGCCGACGGCGCTTGCGCGCCTCCACCAAGCCCCAGCGTGCCAGAACCTCCCCGATCGTGCTTGCGGCCGGCCAGACCACCTCCGGCGCTTGCCGCTCCAGAAATGCCTTCAGCTTCACCGGCCCCCAGTGCGAATGCACACCCCGCGCCCACACCAGCGCCTCCTCCACCTCTTCCACCACTTGGTTGGGATGCCGCAACGGTGCCCGCGACCGCTCCCGCAACCCGTCCAGACCCTCGGCCGCATAGCGTCCGAGCCACTTGTAGGCCGTCTTCCGGCTCACTTCGTACTGCCGGCACAGCTCAGCGAAACTCCATTCCTTCTGGCTCCAGTCCTCGACGAACCGGAACCGTTCCTGCATCGCACACGTCTGTTTCCAGCCCATCGGCTCGTTTTAGCCGACCAGCCACCAGGGTGTCACCCATGTCCCCGGATCGTTCTGTCACCTATGTGCCCCGTTTG
>CAVRZY010000131.1:0-44692 GCA_963725415.1 uncultured Acidobacteriota bacterium
TACCGACAGTGGGGCAGGCGATTTCGCCTGCCTGCACAGGCCAAGGGCCTGCGCCACTTCGTGCCAGGGGCCTTATCTTAGCGCTTATGGGCTCATGGCCTGCCTGCCCGGTGAGATATGATAGGATCTTTACGGGGACGAGGCGACAGTGAAAACCAAGGGGGAGGATTGCATCCTGGGCGCCGGGATGACAGGGCTAGCGGCGGCGGTGACCTCAGGGCTGGCGGCCTATGAGGGCGAAGCCGAACCAGGTGGTATCTGCGCCTCCTACTACGTCCGGCCGGGCGACTCCGAGCGGCTGGCGGCGCCGCCGGAAGACGGCGAAGCCTATCGCTTCGAAATCGGAGGGGGGCACTGGATCTTCGGCGGGAGCCCGCTGATCCGGCGTTTCCTGCGGCGCAGCGTGGCGATGAAGTGCTACCAGCGCCGCGCGGGGGTCTATTTTCCGGAAAGGAAGTTGTCGGTGCCCTATCCGCTCCAGAACCACCTGGGCTTTCTGGGCCACGACCTGGCGGCCCAGGTGCTCCAGGAGATCCTGAATGCACCGCAGGGGCGGCCGAGTACCATGGCCGGGTGGCTGGAGCAGTGCTTCGGCCCCACACTGCTGGAGCTGTTTTTCGGACCCTTTCACCAGCTCTATACGGCGGGTCTGTGGACGCGGATCGCCCCGCAGGACGCCTACAAATCCCCCGTGGATCCCACCCTGGCAGTGCGGGGAGCGTTCGGCCAAACACCGGCGGTGGGCTACAACGTGTCGTTTTTGTACCCCGAGCACGGCTTGAACGTGCTGGCCTCGGCGATGGTGGGGCAAGGCCGGATCCAGTCCGGCCGCCGGGTCGCGCACGTCAACGTGCACCGCAAACAGATCGAGTTCGAGGACGGTTCCGGCGCCAGTTACGATCTGCTGCTTTCCACGTTCCCGTTGAACCGGATGCTGCGGCTGACCGGCCTGGAGATCAACGAAGAGGCCGATCCCAGCACCTCGGTGCTGGTGCTCAACGTGGGCGCGGTGCGCGGGCCGGAATGCCCGGAGGCGCATTGGCTCTACGTGCCGCACAGCCGCTCGGGATTCTATCGGGTGGGATTCTACAGCAACGTGGAGCCGTCTTTCCTCCCCCGCTCCTCTGCCGGGCGAGTCAGCATGTACATCGAGCGGGCTTACCGCGAGGGGCATAAGCCTTCTGCGGAAGAGATTCAAGACTACGCGAAGGCGGCGGTCGAGGAGTTAGGGGACTGGAATTTCATTCGGGAGACCGAGGTAGTCAGCCCCACCTGGATCGACGTGGCCTACACCTGGACGCTGCCCGGATCGAGGTGGCGCAAGAGTGCCCTGAAGACTCTGGAGGAGAACGATATCCTCATGACCGGCCGATACGGGAAGTGGGAGTTTCAGGGGATCGCCGATTCGATTCAGGACGGCTTCATTGCCGGCGCGGCCCTGCGCGGCAGCTCACGCCCGCTCCCGGAGTGGGATTGAATGCCCGCGGCGTGCATCGTTGTGATGCCCGCCTACAACGAGCAGGAGTGCATCCGCGAGGTGTGCCTGGAGTGGCTGCCGGTTATCCAAAGCGTGCCGGGTGCGCGGCTGCTGGTGATCGACGACGGATCGACCGATGGCACGCCGGCCATCCTGGAGCGCCTGGCCAGGGAGAACCCGGCGCTGCTGGTGGTTCGCCAACCCAACGGCGGCCATGGCCGGGCGATTCTGAACGGGTATAGAAGAGCGCTGAAGATGGGCTGCGAGTGGGTGTTTCAGGTTGACAGCGACGGCCAGTTCCGCGCGCAGGATTTCTCGAAACTGTGGGTCTGCGCCGGGCGCTCGCGCTTTGTGCTGGGGCGCCGGGCGGAGCGTAAGGACGATTTCCACCGGCGCTGGCTCAGCAGGGCGCACCGCATCCTGGTCCTGCTGCTTTTTGGGACCAATATCCAGGATCCCAACATTCCCTTCCGGCTGATGGCTGCGCCCTTCCTGTTGGAACTGCTGGCTGTCGTGCCCGAGACTGTTTTTGCGCCCAACGTGTTTCTTTCCATTCTGGCCGCCAAGCGCGGTCAGGACCTGTGTGAGATTCCGGTCGTTCATCTACCGCGCAGCACCGGCGCGGCGTCCATCCGCCCCGCAAAGCTCGTCGGTGTGCTGCTGCGGTGTCTGAGGGAGTTGGTAGCGTTCCGGGTGAGTAACCCTGTACTGCGATGCGAAGCCTGACAGAGCATAAGACCACTGTTGCCATGCTGGCGATTGTTGCCACGGCGCTGGCGCTGCGCTTTTACGGGCTGTCCTTTGGGCTGCCCTATTTCTCCAATTTTTACGTTCGCCCGGATGAATCGCTGATCGTTGTGCCTGCAATCCGGCTGGTGGAAACCTCAGGGAACCCGGGATTCTTCGCCTACCCGGCGTTGCTGACGGAGATTTGCGCGGCGCTCGATCAGGCGTACTTTTTCGCGGCGCGGGCGCTGGGCTGGAGTCAGTCGCCGGACATCGTGGCGGACTTCAGCCGGAACACGCTGCCGTACTTTGTGATCGCCCGAGCGATCTCCGCGTTGGCCGGAACATTTACGGTCCTATTTGTTTTTGGCATCACGCGGCGGATCTGCTCGCAAAGCGCGGCCGTGGTGGCGGCTCTGCTGTACGCCGTGGCGCCGCTGGCGGTTCGCGACGCGCATTTCGGGGTCACCGACAGCTTGCTGACTTTTCTCCTGACGGGGACCGTTTACATGACGGTGCGGTACCTGGAGGCCGAGCAGGAACGGGAGCGGAGCGTCATCTTCGGCACGGCGGCGCTTTTCGGGCTGGCGATTTCCACGAAGTACCCGGCCTTCATGCTCCTGCCCGCGCTGCTTTGGGCCGTAGTCTGGAAGAACTTCCGCGTAATGCCTCAGTCGCGGGGGCCGTGGGACAAGCTTCAGCTTGTCTCGGGCGGTATTGGAAAGGCGTCCGGACAGGCTGAAAGCCTATCCTACCCGGGCGCACAGGCTGTTGCCCCCGAGACTGAGGCATTACACTTCCGCAAACCGGCGGGGCGAGCCTTGGGGCAGGCGGCAGTCCTGCTGGGAGTGGCGCTGGGACTGTTCGCGGTCTTGAACCCCTACGTGCTGGCCCTGGGGCGCGAATTCGTGGGCAACCTCCGCGGCATTCTTACGATTTTCTACCGCCCACAGCCGCGCGTCGCCTCCGGGAGCCTGGCGGGGACCGCGGTTCTCCTTTGGACGGTGCTGCGTCACGGCCCCGGAGAGTTTGTGGGGCTGCTGTTCTCGGTGGTTGGAATTGGCTGGCTGCGGAAGGATGGCTCCTGGAGGGCCAAGACGGTTTTCGTGGCGCTGGCGCTACTCAGCTTTCTGCTGCCGCTGCTGCTTTTCCGCAACATCATGCCGTACCGCTACGCTTTACCGACGCTGCCTCTGCTGGCGGTGTTTGCCGCCAAGGGCGTCTTCGACCTTGGCGGGCTGCTGGGACGAGGCGCTCTGGCGCTTGTGCTGGTAGGCTGTGTGATGGCTGGGCCGGGGTTGTGGAAGTCGGCCCGGATCGACTATCTGCTGGCGCAGGAGGACACGCGGACGCAGGCCTGGCGATGGATCGAGCAGAACGTTCCGCGCGAGGTCCCGATCGTGCTGTTGGGCGGCCCGGAAAGCGAGCCGCAGATCCTGGAGACAGCGGCCTCGATCGAGCGCCGCATGGGATACGTCAAGCGGCGCTATGGAGAGAGTTCCGGCGACCTGATTTCGGAACTCTACCGGGCGCAGTTGAGAGATCTGGAGGCCCGCAGCCAACGCGGCTACGAGGTGTTCCGAAATCCCGGGCCGGTGAAAGTGGAGGGGGGCGTCATCCTTCTGGTGCTGCCTTCCCATCCCCTGCGGATGGCGCAGTACGATCCGGCTGCGCGCCGGCTCTATTCCGGGAAAGTCCTGCGGGAGGTCTCGTTCACGTCGCTGTCCGGAGACTGGGCGGATTTTGAAGTGGACTCGGTGGATGCCTTCTTCGTGCCCTTCCGGGCCCTGGATCGTGTGAGGCGCCCCGGACCGAACATTCAACTGCTGCTGCTGGCCGTTACGCCCTGATTCGAGCCAGCGTGGCGAAGAAATCCGGGAAGGAGACCGAGGCGGCCTCGGCGCCGTCGATGATGCATTCTCCATCGGCCGCCAGGGCGGCGACTCCGAAGGCCATCGCGATGCGGTGATCGCCAAAGGAATCCAGCCCGGCGGCGTGGAAGCGCTGGCGGCCGGGCACCCGGAAACCATCCGGGAACACGTCGATGGTCACTCCCATGCGGCGGAGATTCTCCGCCAGGGTCGCGATGCGGTCGGATTCCTTGACGCGCAACTCGGCGGCGTCGCGGACCTCGAGGCCCTGCTGGCTGCCCGCGCCCAGCACCGCCAACACGGGGATCTCATCGATCAGCGCGGCGCTGAGTTCCTTTTCGATCCGGCCGCCGCGAACGCTTGAGCTGCGGATCTCGATGTCGCCCACGAGCTCCCCGGCGCGCTGCTCCAGCCTGGGGATGCGAATATCTGCGCCCATCGAGATCAGGAAATCCAGCAGGGCGGCGCGGGTGGGATTCAGACCCACGTCCTGTATGGTGAGGTGCGAGTCCGGGATCAGCAAAGCGGCTGCCAGGAAGAAGGCCGCGGTAGAGAGATCGCCGGGGACGGCGAGATCGAGCGAATGGAGGCGCGAGCGGCCACGCACGGCGATGGTGCTGTTCTGCACCTCGACCTCAGCGCCGAATTCCCGCAGCGCGATCTCTGTGTGGTCCCGCGTGCGGACAGGCTCGCGCACCGTGGTCACTCCCTCAGCGTGCAGCCCTGCCAACAGAACGCAGGTCTTCACCTGGGCGCTGGCCACCGGCAGAGTGTAGTCGATGGGGCGCAGCCTGGCGCCGCGGATCTCCAGGGGCGGGAAGCGTCCCTCGCGCGCCTGAATCGAGGCGCCCATGGCTTCCAGGGGGCGCATGATCCGTTCCATGGGCCGCTGGGAAAGCGACTCGTCGCCTGCGATCCGGCTGGTGAAGGGTTGCGCCGCCAGGATTCCGGAAAGCATGCGGATGGTGGAGCCGGAGTTGCCGGCATCCAGGATTCCGGCAGGTTCCCTCAGGCCGTCCAGGCCGGCGCCGGAGATGAGGACTTCGGCTTCCTGCTGCTCAACCGGCACGCCCAGCATGCGGATGGCGCCCAGCGTGGACTGGCAATCGGCCCCGGTGGCGTAGTTACGGATGCGGGTCGCGCCTTCGGCAATAGCCGCGAGCATGGCATATCGGTGGGAGATCGACTTGTCGCCCGGGAGATGGAGGGTTCCGCGCAGGCGTTCAGCGGGGGAGACATGCTCGATCATGGGAAACCTCATTCTAGCGGAAGCTGGCAAGAAATGGGTCTGCCCTACTAGACTGGTAATTAACTCGTGAGCAGACTTTTTGGGGCCCGCGAGCGTCATTGAACATGGAGCCGAAGAGTTGATCTTTCGGGAGGTGGAAGACCGCGACCTGATCGCGAAAGCGCGGCGGGGGAACGTGGAGGCGTACAACCTCCTGGTCTCCCGATGGGAGAAGCGTGTCTTCAATTACCTGCTACGACTGGTCGGCGACCGGGAAGATGCTTTGGACTTGAGCCAGGAAGCGTTCTTGAAAGCCTATCAGAACCTCAGCAAGCTGGAAGATGCCGGACGCTTCGCGCCGTGGCTGTTCCGCATTGCGCACAACGAGGCGTTCTCGCTGCTGCGCAGACGGAAACCGGAAAGCGAGCCGCTGCTGGAACCCTCCGGAGGGACTCAGAGCTATCGGATGTTTCCTATCGAGCTGAGTTTGGCGGTGAAAAGCGCGCTGGCCCGGCTGTCGGAGGATCAGCGGGAAGCCGTGGTGCTGAAGATTTACCAGGGCTTCAAGTTCGAAGAGATGGCCCAAATCCTATCCTGCCCGGTCTCGACGGTGAAGTCGAGGTTGTACACCGCACTGGACCTGCTGAAAGAGACCCTGGCTCCAATTCAAACGCGGGGTGTCGAATGAGTTGCTCGCCCTATGATCTGAAGGATTACTTTCTCGGCGAACTGAGCGAAGCCGAGCGTCAACAGGTACAAAAACATGCCCAAGAATGCGGGGCATGCCGGGAGGAGCTGGACCGGCTGCGGCTGACGCAGGCGGCCCTGCGCGCCTTGCCGGAGGAAGAGCCACCGCGCCGGATTGCGTTCCTCTCCGACAAGGTCTTCGAGCCGGGCTGGTGGCAGCGGTTCTGGCAATCGGGTTCGCGGCTGGGATTCGCCGCGGCCGCCATGCTGTCGATTGCCATCCTGGGGCACGCCTTGTTGCGGCCGCCGGCAATAGCGCCTCCTGGCCCGCCGGGGAGCGTGGCGATCGAAGCGCGGATCAGCGCCGAGGTCGCCAGACAGCTCGAGCCGGTGCTGGCCCGGGCGAGCGCCGAAAGCGAAGCACGCCAAGCCAAACAGATGACCCGGCTGGTGACGGAAGCCGAGCAGCGGATGGACTTCGACCGGAGGGCCGACCGGGTGGCCTTCGAGGAGGGCTTCAGCGTGCTTCAGAAGAAGCTGAACGTGATGTACACGGCCAGCGCCAACTTGGGGGGACGACCATGAGACTCCCGACCATCTGCATGCTGCTGTTGGTGGCCGCGATGTGCGCCGGGGCGCCCGAGAAGCCGCGCGTGAGCCGCTCCGCCCTGGTCTCGATGGAGAGAGCCTGCGACCAGAGCATCCAGCGATTCGATATCAACGACCCGCTGGACTTCCTGGGTTCCACCAGGGGGGTCTACCTGCAAGGCTACGGGGCGGTTTTCACCACCGAGATCAACCTGGTGTTCGGCACCAGAATCACTCCGTTCCGCCCAGCGTACACCAAGGAAGACATCGAGAAGCTGCATCAGAAAAAGCTGCAGAGACTTCCGCTGCTGAAGCGGAAAATGCGCGAGATGCTGCAGGACCTGGCGGTCTCCCTGGACACGGTCCCTGCCAAGGAGCAGATCGTTCTGGGTGTGTCGCTGTTCTCCTTCTCCTGGGAGAACAGCAGCGATCTGCCGACCCAGATCCTGATGAGCGCGGAGCGGCAGGCCCTGCTGGATTTCAATGCCAAACGCCTCAGCGCGGCGGCGCTGGACGCGGCCATCCGGGTGCAAGAGTTCTGATCTATGCGTCTGGGCGAAATGCTGATTGCGCGCGGGCTGATCGGGCCGGAGGATCTCGACCGGGCGCTGGAGATCCAGAAGGAGCGCGGCGAGAAGATCGGCGAGATCCTGGTGGAGCTGGGCTTCGTGTCGATGCGGGACGTGCTGGCAGCACTCTCCGAGCAATTGAACGTGCCGCTGGTCAGCCTGGAGGGGCCGCCGCCGGCCACGCCGGAAACCGAGGGGCTCACCGAGCGGTTCATGCGGCAATGCCGCTTCATTCCGGCGGCCGTCCAGGACTCCACGCTGACCATCGCCATGGCCGACCCGCTGGACTTCGAGACCATCTCGGCGGTGAGCGGGTTCACGGGGCTGAAGGTGACGCCGGTGCTGGCCTCCGAGCAGGAGATCCTGGACGCCATCGACAAGTATTACGGCGAGGCGGAGAAAGAAGGCCCGGAACTGGAGGGGAGGGCGGGGCAGGCCGAGGAGGACCTCGAGCATCTGCGCGACATGGCCAGCGAGGCGCCGGTGATCCGGCTGGTGAACGCCATGATCGCGCAGGCCGTCGAGAAGCGCTCCAGCGACATTCACATCGAGCCGTTCGAGAAGGAATTCCGCGTTCGCTACCGGGTTGACGGCGTGCTCTACAGCCAGGAGCCGCCGCCGCGCGAGCTGAAGGCGGCCATCATCTCCAGGGTGAAGCTGATGGCCAAGCTGAACATCGCCGAGCGCCGGCTGCCGCAGGACGGGCGCATCAAGATCAAGGTGCTAGGGCGGGAGGTGGACTTGCGGGTGTCCACCCTGCCGACCCTGTACGGCGAGAGCGTGGTGATGCGCCTGCTGGACCGCTCGGCCGGGGATTTTTACGACTTGCAGCGGCTGGGGTTCGACCAATTCATGCTGTCGCGCGTGGAGCACTACACCTCGCTGCCGCACGGGATCCTGCTGGTGACCGGGCCGACGGGCAGCGGGAAATCGACCACGCTGTACGCGGCGCTGAAGCGCATCAACCAGCCGGACAAGAAGATCATCACCATCGAGGACCCGGTCGAGTACCAGATGGACGGGATCAACCAGATCCACGTGAACCCGCAGATCGGGCTGACGTTTGCCTCGGGATTGCGGCACATCGTGCGGCAGGACCCGGACGTGATCATGGTGGGGGAGATCCGCGACCGCGAAACCGCCGACATCGCGATCCGCGCGGCGCTGACCGGGCACTTCGTCTACTCGACGCTGCACACCAACGACGCGCCCAGCGCCATCACCCGGCTGACGGATATGGGCGTGGACAACTACCTGATCAGCTCGACGCTGGTATCGGTACTGGCGCAGAGATTGGTGCGCGTGATCTGCCAGTACTGCAAGGAACCCGCGGGGACGCGGCTGACGCCGGACGGCGCCACCGTCCAGTGCTACCGGGGTGCGGGTTGCGAGCATTGCTTGGGCACGGGTTTCACCGGGCGCGTGGGCATTTTCGAGTTGATGGAGTTGGACGACGAGCTGCGCCAGCTCATCCTGAACAATGCCGATGCGGTGGCGCTGACGGCGGCGGCGCGGCGCAAAGGGATGCGCAATCTGCGCGAGGACGGCTGGATGAAGGTCGCCGCCGGGCTGTCCACGGCCGAGGAAGTGCTGCGGGTAACCCAGGAATTCTGATGGCCAGTTTTCACTTCAGAGCGGTGGCCCCGGACGGCAAGCTGCGAATGGGCACGCTGAGCGGCCCCAGCGACAAGCTGGTGGCGCGGGAGCTGCGCCGGCAGGGCCTGATCCCGGTCTACGTGGGCCTGGAGCCCAAGCGGTCCTTCGAGCTGAAGCTGCCTTCATTCGCCTGGGGCCGGCGGCGGGACGTGCTGTTCTTCACCCAGGAGCTGGCCACGCTGTTGAAGGCCGGCGTCCCGCTGGACCGAGCCTTGTCGATCACTTCGGAGCTGACCGAGCGGGCCGCCTTCTGTTCGGTGGTGCTGGACCTGTTGCGGGTGCTGAAGGGCGGCAAATCGCTGGCCGACAGCCTGGCCACGCACCCGGAGTATTTCTCGAACCTGTACATAAACATCGTGCGGGCCGGCGAGGCCAGCGGCGCGCTGGCGCCCGTGTTCGACCGGCTCTCCGAGTTCGAGCGTACGCGAGACGAGTTGCGCAACTACATCATCTCCTCGATGATCTATCCAACCTTGCTCCTGCTGGTGGGTCTGGGCTCGATTTTGGTGCTGCTGAACTTCGTGGTGCCGCGCTTCGCCCAGGTGTTCGAGGAGTCCCGGATGAGGATGCCACTGCCCACCCAGATCCTGCTGGAGGTCAGCCGGCTGCTGAAGGCCTACGGCTGGATGGGGATCGCGGCAGTAGTGGCGTTTGTGGGTGGCCTGAGGATGTACATCCGGAGCCAGGCCGGCCGGCTGTGGTGGGACACCATGCGCTTGCGCCTGCCGGTGCTGGGTGACGCGCTGCGGAAAGCCGAGACGTCCCGCTTCGCCCGCGCCATGGAGACCCTGGTGGCCAACAGCGTCCCGTTGGTGCAGTCCATCGGGATTGCGGGGGCCATCCTGAACAACCGCAAGATGGCGGGCGCGCTGGAGGCGGTGGCGCAGGGGGTCAAGCGCGGGGAAGGCATTGCCGCGCCGCTCCGCAAGACGGGCCAGTTCCCCGCGCTGGCCGGGCACCTGCTGAGCGTGGGCGAGGAGACCGGACGGCTGGACCAGATGTTCGGCCGGATGGCTGACATCTACGAAAACGAAACGCGCGCCGCGGTCAGGCGGTTCACCGCGCTGTTCGAGCCGCTGCTCATCCTGGTGATGGGAGTGATCGTGGGCGCATTTATTCTAAGCATGCTGCTGGCAATTACCAGCATCAACGAAGTGGCGGTGTAACCATGAAGGCAGCGAGAAGAAAGAAACGATCCGGCGTCACCCTGATCGAGATGTTGGTGGTGGTGACCATCATTGCCCTGTTCGCGGGCCTGGCCCTCTATAAGCTGTGGCCGCACGTCGATACGGCCAAGATTACCCGAGCCCGCGCGGACATTACTACGTTGATGGGCGCGCTGACCATGTACCGGCTGCGCGCCGGCGCCTTCCCCACCCAGGAGCAGGGACTACAGGCTGTGCGCCCCTTCCTGCAACAGGATATCCCGCTGGACCCCTGGGGACGGGCCTACATCTACAAGTACCCCGGCTCGCAGGGCGACGATCCGGAGATCATCAGCTACGGGGCCGACGGGCAGCCGGGCGGAGAGGGAGTCAACGCCGACATCGTGAGCTGGAAAAGCCAATGAGGAATTGAATCATTGATTCATTGAGCCATTGATTCACTGAAACGCCGCCGGCAGCTCAGTGTTTTTCAATGATTCAATGACTCAATGATCCAATCGTCAATATGAGTCCACGGTCCCAACGTCAGTTCAGCAGCGGCATCACCCTGGTGGAGATGGTGGTGGTGGTGGCCATCATCGGGCTGCTGGTGGGGATCACGTTTCCATCGTTCAGCGCGGGACTGGATTCTCTACGGTTGACTTCCGCCAGCGATTCGCTGGTCAGCTTCTTGAATCAGGCTCTGAATCGGGCGGAGCGGCGCCAGCAGGTGGTCGAGGTCGCCATATCGAAAGCGGACAACACGCTGCGGCTGCGCTCGACCGAGCCGGGATTTGAAAGGACACTTCGAGCTGCCCGAGGGCATCTCGATCCGGGCCGTGCTGCCGGAGTTACCCCAACTGGAGGAAGCCACACGCCGGTTCTTGCTGTATCCGGGTGGGACGGCGCCGCGCCTGGGGATCGAGATAGCCAACCGCAGAGGGGAGCGGCGGGTGGTGCGCGTGGATCCGATCAGCGGGGTTCCCCAGGTGGAGCGAGTGGAAGGGCCATGAGAAAACGTGGTTTCACCCTGCTGGAGATGCTGGTGGCCACGGCCATCATGGGCATCGCGGTCATCGCGCTGCTGGCTAACATCTCGACTTCGATGCGTCACGCGGCCGATCTGACCGAGTACGACCGCGCGGCGCTAGTGGCCCGGCGGAAAATGGACGAGTTGCTGCTGGACCCGCGCCTGCCGAAAGGCGCGCCGTTCGGCGGGGACGGGTGGCGTGCCCAACTGACCTTGTTTGAAGCACCCCCCAATGCCGGCCCGGGAACTCCGGTGCTGGAGCGGCTGGAACTGGAAATCTGGTGGATGAGCGGGGAGAAGCGGCGGACGGTAGCGCTGGAAGGCTTCCGCCGGGCCACCCTGAGGGCCGAGTGAAGCTATTTCGGGGACAGGCTACACAACCCCTTTTCTGGCCACTGCGGCGGCCGGAGGGCAAAGTCTGTGGGCCAGAAAAGGGGTTGTGTAGCCTGTCCCCGAAATGCGGCGTGACACTGCTGGAGCTGCTGGTTTCGGTGTCGCTGCTGAGCCTGCTGGTGGTGGGACTGTTGCTGGCGATGCGGGTGGGCTTCAACGCCACGCAGATGACCAATGCCAGGATGATGGCCAATCGGCGAGCAGTCAGCGTGCAGCGGGTGCTGGAGCAGCAGATCGCGGGTTTCATGCCGGAGGCGGCGGACTGCCTGCCCGGGCCGGGGCTTCCGCGGGTGAGGATGCCGTTCTTCCAAGGGGAGCCGCAATCCATGCGCTTTATCACGAGCTATTCGCTGGGAGAAGCGGCGCGCGGGTACCCGCGGATCGTCGAGTTCCAGGTGATCCCAGGCGAAGACAACCGGGGCGTGCGGCTGATTGTCAACGAGCCTCTCTACACCGGAGCACTGGGTGCGGGAAATTTCTGCCTGGGCCGGGTGCCCGATCCGAGCCTGGGAATGGCGATCCCTCGATTCCGGCCCATCGAGGTGGGTCCGGCCTCGTTCGTGCTGGCCGACCGGCTGTCCTACTGCCGCTTCTCCTACCGCGAGGCTCTGCCTCCTCCGCGATTGGAGCGCTGGATGCCGGTTTGGGTTCTGCCTGTTTGGCCCAGCGCCGTGCGGATTGAAATGGCGCCGCTGGAGCCGGACAGCTCGCGGCTCCAGGTGTTAACCATCACGGCGCCAGTTCGCGTCACCAAGGCTCCTTTGTATGAATACACGGACAATTAGCGGAAAACGCCGCAGAGGGAGCGCGCTGCTGATGGTGCTGTGGTTCTCTGCCGCGCTGGGGGCGATCGCGTTTTCCCTCGCCAACACGGTGCGTGGAGAGACGGAGCGCACGACAACCGCACTGGAAGGGGCCCGAAGCTACTATCTGGCCACCGGGGCGGTAGAACGCGCCCTGCTGTACCTGCAATGGGGGACCTCCTTCCGGTTGCCGGACGGCTCGTTCCGCTACTACACCCCGGGGAACCCGCTGCTGCCGCTGTCGTTTCCCTCCGGAGAAGCGGTGGTCGAGATCATGCCGGAAAGCGCCAAGATCAACATCAACGCCGCACGCCCGGAGGAGTTGTTCCGCCTGCTGTTGTATCTGGGGGCCGAGCCGGAGCGGGCCCGCGAGATTGCGCTGGGCATCGTGGACTGGCGCAACCCGGCCCCTGGTCCGACTGCCTTCGACCAGTACTATTTGTCGCTGGCTCCGTCTTTTCGGCCGGCATGCGTCTTTTGAAGAGATTGAAGAACTGTTGCTGATCAAAGGCATGACGCCGGAACTGTTTCACGGAACTTACGAACCCGATGCTGAGGGGCGGCTGGCGCCACGTCCCGGCTTGAAGGACTGCCTCACAGTGTACGGGGCTGGGGGGCAATTCGACGTGAACACAGTCGAGCCGGCGGTGCTGGCGGCGGCGGGGATCAGCCCGGATGTGATCGCCGCGATCATCCAGGTGCGCCGGATAGCGCCCTTTCGCAGCGGGGCCCAGTTGGCCGCGTTCCTACAGGGCGCGGGGCCGGTGTTGAATCGCCTGCGAGTCGGGGGTAACTCGATTTTCACGCTGCGGGCTACGGCCCGCCTGCGGCTGCCAAACGGCGGGTTGTCGGATCAGCGCCGCTCGGTAGCGGCGGTGGTGAAGTTGAATCCGGAAGAGTCCAACGAGCCGCACCACATATTGCGCTGGTACGACAACGTGTGGGTGCGATGAGGCGAGAATGACCCCAGGCTTCCGCAAGTGGCTGGCGATCGGCACCGGGCTAGGGATCGAGATCCGGGCCGAGGACCTGCGGGTGACGGTGGCGCGGCTGCGGCCCTCCGGCGGGCAACTGGTGGGCGCGACGACGATCGCGCGATTTCGCGAGCGCCACGCCACGGAATGGGGCGCCGAATATGCGGAATTCCTGAAGCAGCACGGCGCCAGGCACCTGGCCGCGACGGTCCTGTTGCCACGGCGCGAAGTGATTGTGCGGCAACTGACGCTGGCGGGCGTGGCCAGCCGGGATCTGGGTCCGGCCATCGAATTCCAACTCGATTCGCTGCATCCCTACCCGGAGGGGGAAGCGGTCTCGGCGTGGGCGCGCATCGGCGACAGCGCGACCGTGCTGCTGGGAATCAGCCGGCGCTCCACCATCGAGCACTACAGCGCCCTGTTTGCGGAAGCCGGCGTCAAAGTTTCTTCCTTCACGTTTTCCGCCGCGGCGCTGTATTCGGCCATCCGGCTGGTGGGGGACCCGCCGGGGGATGGGTTTCTAGCCCTGTGCGAGAGCCAGGGCGGCCTGGAGGCGTACGGGGAAAGCCCGGCGCGGGCGGTTTTCTCGGCCACCCTGGATGCCTCCCCGGACAAGGCGACCGAGCTGGCCTCTGCCGAGTTGAGGCTGCCGCAGGGCGCGGAGCCGCTCCAGATCGCTGCGCTGCTGCCGCTCAAGGCCGCTCTCTCGGATTCCGATCTATCCCGCGACGCGCTGGCGTATGCCGCGGCGCTGGCCGGGGCCTCTCCCCGGCCGGCGCTTTCGGTAAACCTGCTGCCGGTCGAGCAACGCAGTTCCAGCTCCCGGGCCATGTTTATCCCGACCGCGGCGCTGGCGCTGACGTTGCTGATCGTGCTGGGGGCGCTGGCGTCAATTTCGCCGATCGAGGACCGGCAGTACCGGGCGGCGCTGGCCGCTGAGATCGCGCGTCTGGAACCGCAAGCCCGCCAGTCGGCGGCCCTCGACCGCAAGATCGAAACGACGCGCGCGCGGGCCCGCCTGCTGGACGACTTCCGGCGCAGAACCAAAGCGGACCTCGATGCTCTAAACGAACTCACGGGGCTGCTGGCCCCGCCGACCTGGCTGAACGGGTTCGAGCTGACGCGGAACTCCGTGGCCCTGAGCGGCGAGGCGGAACAGGCCGCCCCGCTGTTGAAGCTGATCGACGGATCCCCCATGTTCCAGAACTCCGAGTTCACCATTCCACTGGGTCGAACAGGGAAGAACGAGCTGTTTCGCATCCGCGCGGCGCGGGAGGGCGTGCTGCCATGAAGCTCCAAAAGCGCGACAAGACGGCGCTGGCGCTGCTGGCGGGGGCCTTGGTCGTTTGGCTGATCCTCCAGTGGGCCCTGCCGAGCGCCAGCTCACCCCAGGTGGTGACGGTGTCCGAATCGATGCCCGCGGCGGAGAAACGCCTGACCTGGCTGCGGCAACTGGCCGGCAGCGTTCCGGGTAAAGAAGAAGCGCTCAGACAGGCCTCGGCGGAACTGACCGGGCGCGAGCAAGGGATCCTTCAGGCTGAGACCGCAGCCCAGGCCCAAGCCCAACTGCTGGAGATCCTCCGGCGGGTGGCCAAAGCACAGACGCCGCCGCTGGACATCAAGGGAGTCGAACTGGGGCAAGTGGCGCGGCTCGGTGACGACTATGGCGAGGTCCAGGTCAGCATCACGTTCGAATCGCGGATCGAAGAACTGGTGAACTTGCTGGCGGATCTGACCAAGCAGCCGGAGGCGCTGGGGACGCGAGACCTGCGCGTGGCTTCGGGGAACGCCAAAGAGAAAACCATAGGCCTGCGGCTGACGGTATCCGGGGTCGTGCCGCGGCGGCTGGTGCCGGAGAAGAAAGGGTTGGCGGCGTTTTGAAGAGGAGACTGATTCTGCTGGATCTGGCCCTGGTGGCGCTGATCGCGTTGGCGGGGTGGCGCGCGCGGCAGAACTGGCAGCAGGCCGACAAGCGGGAGCAATTGGTCTTGCGGACGCCCCGGAAGCCGCTGCCATCTCCATCCTTGGCGCCGCTTCCGGCGCTCGAGCCAGTCAACGCCGCCGCCTACGCCGCGGTCGCGCAGAAGATGCTTTTTGCCTCGGATCGCAATCCCACCGTCGTCGTCGAGGCGGCGCCGCCCAAGCCCGTGCCGGCGCTCCCCGTCCTGCACGGGATCGTGAACGTGGGCGACGGGCTCACCGCGATCATGAGCTTGAAGTCCGAAGCGCCGCACCGAGGATACCGTCCCGGCGAGACAGTGGGCGAGTTTAAGCTGGTGAGCCTGAGCCACGAGGAAATCGTGCTGGAGTGGGAGGGCCGCGAGCTGAAGAAGAAGGTGGAAGAACTGATGGAGCGGCGCACGGCAGCCGCTTCGGCCGACAGCTCGGAGACCACGCCGCGAGTGGCCAGCGCGCCTTCTGCCGCGACCGTGATCTCGTCGGTGAGCCAGCCGGCCGGCACCCCGGGCGAGCGGATCAGAAGCTGCGACCCGAACGACAACTCCGCTCCCGGCACGGTCAAGGACGGGTATCGCAAGGTGGTCAAAGATACTCCGTTTGGCAGGCAGTGCCGCTGGGAGCTGATGCAGTAGGAGAGGAAGCCGCTAGCTGCTAGCCCATAGGACGGGTAGCGAATAGAGGGTTCGGTTTGGAGAGTTTCATGGCGATGAAGATGAGAAGGATAGTGACAAAACGCTGGATTCGGTTGAGTTTGATTTGGGCGATGCTGGGGATGGCGGTGTGGGCGCAGGAACCTCCGGCTCTTCCGCGGGTTATCCCGCCGCCCGGCTTTGGCCCGCGACCTCAGGAACCCGCCAAGCCCGAACCGCCGCCGCCGAGCTCGCAGCCTGGCCAGGCAAAGCCACAGGCTCCCGGAACGACTGCGCCCGCCCAGCCCGCGCTGACTCCCACCCCCTCGGGCGGCTTCGTTCTGAACCTGCAAAACGCTTCGCTGACGGAGGTGATCGACATCCTGGCCCGCCGGCTGAAGATCAACTATATCCTCGACCCACGCGTGAAAGGGGGCGTCACCATCAACACCTACGGGGAAATCAAGCAGCTCGAGGTGCGCCCGCTGCTGGAAACCATCCTGCGCATTAACGGCGCGGCTATCGTGCAGGTGGGCGAGCTTTACCGTATTGTCCCGGTCGCCGACGTAGCGAGGCTGCCCATTTCCCCGCAGATCGACCCGAAGTCCTTTCCCGAAGACGAGAGGATGATGCTGAACCTGATCTTCCTGAAGTATGCCACCGTAGCCGAGCTCTCCAAGCTGTTGGAGCCGTTCTTGGGCGAAGGCGCCAGGATGATCGCCTACGATCCGGCCAACCTGCTCATGATTCTGGACAACAGCCGCAATATGAAACGGAGCATGGAGCTGATTTCGCTGTTCGACAGCGACACGCTGGCCGGGCAGCGGGTGCGGCTGTTCGAAGTCAAGAACGGCCGGCCTGCCGACCTCGCCAAAGAGCTCGAGTCGGTGATGAAAGCCATCACCTTGGCCGACAAGACCAGCGCGGTCAGATTCCTCTCGATTGACCGCATCAACACCATCGTCGCCATCGCTCCCAACCCGGGTGTGTTCGGGCAGGTCGAGACCTGGCTGAAGAAGCTGGATGTGGCGGTCAAGATCACGGCCGGCTCGGTGGATAACTACGTCTATCGCGTAAAGTACGGCCGCGCGGAAATGCTTGCTATGGCCATCATGCAGCTTTACACCGGCATGGGCGGGTTGGGCTCCGGAGGGTACGGGTACGGTGGAATGGGGATGGGCATGTACGGCGGCCTGGGCGGCTATGGCGGGATGGGCGGTTATGGCGGCATGGGCGGTTATGGCGGGATGGGCGGTTATGGCGGCATGGGCGGTTATGGCGGGATGGGCGGCTACGGTGGGATGGGTGGTTATGGCTACCAGGGGGCGTACGGCGGAGGCGCATACGGAGGGATGGGCGGCCCCTATGGCCCCGGGTCTGCGGCAACGCTGTACAGCAACTTCATCCCACCGCTTTCGGGCGCTGCCGGCGCCGCGGCCGCCTCTGCGGCCGCGGGTGGCTCAGCCACCACCTCGACAACGCCTGATTTGACGGGTTCCTATCTGGGCTACGGCTATGGCTTCGGCCCCACGGGCCGAATCCCTCGCGTAGTCCCCAACCCTCTGGACAACACCCTCTTAATCCAGGCCACCCCGCAAGAGTACGAGCAGATCATCAAGTTGCTCCGGGAACTGGATGTTTCTCCGCGCCAGGTCTTGATCGACGCCAAGGTTTACGAGGTGAACCTCACCGGCGCTTTCAGCAGCGGCGTCTCGGCCTTCTTGCAGAAGAAAGGTACATCAACACAGGGCACCAATCTGCTGACGGGGGCCTACAACACGGCTACCAACACCGGATTGGCTCTGACCACCGGCATGCTGGTGGGGCACAGCCGCGAACTGCTGGCCTTCCTGACCGCGCAGGAAGACAACCGCCGCGCCAAGGTTATCTCGGCGCCCAGCTTGATTGCTACCGACAGCATCCCGGCCTCGATCAACGTGGGCAGCGAGGTTCCCACACTGGCCTCCCAGGCGGTGGTGGGAGGGGTGCAGGCGCAAGGCAGCTCTCTGTTCGCCAATACCGTTCAGAACCGGCAGACCGGCGTCACGCTGACCGTTATGGCGCGGGTCAATCCCAGCGGCATCGTGACCCTGATGATTAATCAGGAGGTGAGTGCGCCGCAAGCCCCGGCCGCCAATGCCGCCATCCAATCCCCCTCCTTCTCCAAGCGCACCGTGCAAACCCAGGTCACTGTTCAGGATGGGGACACCATCGCCATCGGCGGCATCATCAACGAGTCGGACACCTACAGCACTTCCGGCATTCCAATCCTCCACCGGATCCCGGGCATCGGCGCTGCCTTCGGCAGCAAGTCGGTCAGCAAAGAGCGCACTGAACTGGTGATCTTCATGACGCCCCGCGTCATTTACGACACCAATGAGATCACGGAAGCCAGCGACGAATTGAAATCCAGGTTCAACCGGTTGAGGAAGATGATTAGAGAATAGCCGTCAGCGACTAGCGAGGCTGCGCCGCAGACCCACGCGGCATGTTGCAGCGCCGTCTTCACCGCAAAGGCACAAAGGACCCAAAGGGGGCGCAGAGAAATCCTGAGAGGTTTTCTCCGCGTTGCCTCCGCGGCCTTTATGTCTTTGCGGTGAGAAAAACTCGACTCATTTACTGCAAGCTTGACGCCTCAAACGGTCTAGCGGCGAGCGGCTAGAGGCTTCCCCCGCAACTCGCTGGGCCGAAGCGGGTTCAAGTATGATGGTTCTTCCGAGATGAGAATCCTGCGTTTTCTTTGTCTTTTGCCAGGCCTGTGTGCAATCTCGGTTTGCGACGATGTCCAGGTGGGCGCAGGATCGCCCAACGAAACCATCCGGCAGCGCTTTGTGGCCGCCTACTACCGCAACGGCTTCGCCTACAAAGCCTCGGGGCCGCCGCTGGGATCGGTGCGGCAATTCGGTCCCACGGGGCTGGTGCAGGAGTTTCACGATGCCGACGGGAACCGGATGGCTCTGGTCAAGGCCACCATGTCAACGGCGCTGCCAACAGACAGTGATGGCACCATCCGGGAGGACGTGCTCCAGGTCTTGGCCCCGATGTACTCCTATTACAGCAGCGTGGGCGCCAGCACGGCGGGCTATCCGACCATGGATACCGTGACGTGCCCCTTCGTGGACTGCCAGTACCAGCTCTTCGATAAGAACTACGCCCTGTTCGCCTATCAGACAGCTTCTTTCGCCGGACAGAACTTCGCGACACGCGACCCTTTTTACACCCGGTGGATGGCCCTGGGAGGCATTCTGGCGATGGGACCGGCCAGCAGCGCCGAGCAGTCGGTCACTTCCTCGACCGGGATGACAGCGACCCTGCAGACCTATGTGAAAGGCGCCGTCTACAGCATCACCTCCGGGACGCTGAACGGCCGGGTGCTGGGTATCCGGCAGCCCATCTACGATCTGTATGTCTCTTACGGCGCGCATTCCGGCTTCTTGGGATTCCCTACTTCAGAGGAGCTACAAGTTTCCGGCGGGATCGAGCGGCAGAGCTTCGAGGGAGGAGCGATTGAGTACGGCGCCGACTGGATCCCGGTTCTGCGGCTGGCTGTGAACTCGGTGGCGGTAAGCGCCGGTTCCGGCCCGCTGCGCATGAACCTGGGCGAGACGATGACGCTGCGGGCCACCGTGTTCGCCAGCAACGGCGCCGAGCTGACCGACCGCCAGATCACCTGGGCTACCTCGAACAGCAATGTAGTAAGCATCCAGCCGTCGGGGGCCAGCGTGGTGCTCAAGGCGGTGGGGGGCGGGACCGCGCTGATCACGGCTTTCTGCGAGGGGAAGGCCAGCCAGCGCATTACCGTGTTCGTGACCGCGCCCTGCTGCCAGGTGGGGGAGGGCGCGCCCAACGCCACGGTGCAGCAGGCCTTTTTGGATGCCGTCGCGCGGAACCGGCTGGCGCTCCGGCTGCCCACGCCGGGCGCGGTGCGCCGCGTGGGCCACGGATACGTCCAGGAATTCACCAGCGCCGACCCGTCCGCCCCGGTGCGATACCTGCTCACCAAGTCCGACTTATCGCCGACCGCCTATGTGCTGACGGGCGCGATCCTGAGCCGGTTCGAGGAGTTGGGCGGGCTCACCGGCACGCTCGGCTATCCGATCTCCGACGCCAGCCCCGGGGCCGCCAGTTGTTCGAGAATAATGCCGCGCTGGCCGGCACGCCGGTGCGGGTCGTCTCGGCCCGATCCTGACGAAATGGGGCTCTTTTGGGCTATGAAACCGGGTTGGCCGGCTCGCCGGCCGGCGAGCCGAGTCAGTTTTTGAGCTTCGCCGGCACCCGCGGCACGGCGCAAGCTTTTCAAAACGGCGTGATCTACGCGGGGCAGTCCGGTCCCCAAGCCGGCAAATCTTTTCTGGTCAGCGGGCTGATCTTCGCAAAGTACACCAGCGTGGGTGCTGTCAGCGGCGTGTTCGGCATGCCCTCGAACGATGAGTTTGGGATTGACGGAAAGCGCCGCCAGGATTTTGAAGGCGGCTACATCAGCTACACGCTGGGCGACCTCGAGGCCCAGGCTTACGAGCGGGAGCGCCGGCCGGCGGTGAGCGTCACGCCAGGCGTGGTTTCGCCGGCCAGCCGGGTGCGAATCGGGATCGGCGGCTTCGCGGCCGGCAGCACGGTTCGCGTTTCCATCAGCGAGCAACCAGATTTTGTGGTTCAACTGCCGGCCGGCGCGTATAGCTGGGAGGCCTATGTGCCTGCCTCGGCCCGCAGCGGCACAGTCTCGATTCACGCTCAGGACACCAAGGGATCGGCGGCGGCCGACGGCAGTTACCAGATCAAGGCCCTCGCCGAGCAACGCCTGCAATTGACGAAGGTGCGAGGCGATGCGCAGTCCGCCGCGCCCGGCGCGCAGTTGCCGCAAGCGTTGCGCGTCTCCTTGAAGGACGAGGCAGGCAATCCGGTGGCCGGCGTGGCGGTGCGGTTCACAGCTTCTCCGGGCGCCCAGGCGACGCCTTCCTCGGCTGTCACCGATGCCGGAGGCGAGGCCGAAGCCACTTTGCGGCTGCCGCCCGCCGAAGGAGTGTCCCTGTGCACGGCGGAAGCTTTGCGCCAGATCGTGACGTTCAGTGCGCGGGCCACGCCGTCCACGCTCGCCAATTTCCCCAAATTCACGCAAGCTGGCGACGCGCCACTGGGAAAGGGCGCCGGCACTCTGGCGCAGAAGGGCGCGCTGCTGGCTGCGTCCGCTTCCATCCTGCGGCATTACCAGAACCTCAGCGAGCTGCCCGCCCCCAACGGATTGGCCGACCCGCCCCTGCTGAACCAGTTCTTGACCAACCTGTGCGTTTTCGATTCCCAGGGGGCGCAGATCTGCGATGGGTTCGTGTCGCCGCCGGGCTCCACCGAGCAGATCGTGAACCTGTGGCGACTGGGTAGTTTTGTAGGCGGGGGTCTGGATGTTTCCGTCGAGCAGACCGACATGGCAGCGCTGCGGGACCTGCTGGCGCAGGGGCTGGCCGCTGCTACTGGCGCTAGCTCTGACCTCGGGCGATGCCCCGGCCGGCGCCCATTTCGTCGTGGCCATCGGTGTCTCGGCTGACGCCGGCATCCTGATTCACGACCCTAACCCGGTATTCGGCCGCGCCACTCTGAACGATTACCTGGCCGGCTTTTCGGTAGGCTCGCAGGCCTGGAAGGGCACGCTCACCGGCGCTGTGAGGCTGTTGCCGCAGGCGCCAAGCCCCACCAGGTTTCTGGCAGTGGCCGGAAACACGCCGTTCCAGGTCAGTTCCCCGGCTGGTGTTTGTGGGAGAACGCTGGAATGGCCGGAGGCGCCCGCCTCCAGCCAGCCGCCAGCGCGCCCCCTGGGGCTGTTCCGCGCCCGCTACTGCGAGGGGACGCAATCTGTCTACCAACTGGACGTATCCGCCGAGAGCTTCTATGAACTGACTGTGACGGATCTGGGCAATCTGGGGAACCGGTTCCAGATATCCGGCCAAGGCGCTGCGGCCTACAAGCTGCTGCGTCCAGCGGCCCAACTGGCGATCAGCCCGCAGGACGTCAGCTTCAGCGCGCGTTCGGTGGTCAATGCCGCCAGTTTCTCCAACGCCATCGCCCCCGGAACGCTGATCAGCATCTTTGGCAGCGGGCTGGGGCGTACGGGGGGAACCACGGCGGTCGAGATTAACGGAATTTCATCTCCCGTCATCGCGGTGTCGCCGTTCCAGGTCAACGCCCAGGTTCCGTTGGAGCTGGGAATGGGCAGCTACATGCTTAAAATTCGTTCACCTTACGGTAGCGCTGAGCAGTCAATCGATATCGAGGAGGCGGCGCCCGCCATTTTCCAGGTTGACTCCAGTCACGGCGCCATTGTGAACCAGGATGGCACGCTGAATGCGCCCACCAACCCAGCGCGGCGGGGGCAGGTGATTACGATCTACGGCACGGGCCTGGGGGCAGTTACTGGGAAAGGCACCCTGCAGTTGTCGGCTACCCCGGTGACCGTTGTTTTAGACGGCGCCGAGCTGTCGGCAGCCTTCGCCGGCCTCACCCCCGGTTTCCTGGGCCTGTACCAGGTGAACCTACTGATACCAGCTTCGGCCCCTCCACGCCTGGATGCGCCTCTGGCCTTGAAGCAGGGTGCGGTGCTCAGCAAGGCGGTCGAGGTGGCCGTGCAGTAGAATCCAGAGCCACAATTGAACCAGAATGCCGGACCGGGGCGCCGGGAACGCCATTTAGTGAAAAAATGGCTGGATCAACAGAAAGCGGTTGACTTCGGGGCACGTATCGTGGTTAAATTGTGGCCGGTAATGGTTTTGTGCCCGGGTCGCGCGCGGCAGGAGGTTTTGTAACTTTCGGCTTGACTTGGACTCGGGCACAGTGGTAAGAAGGTGTTGTCCGCGTCGTTAGCATTGAGCGGCATTTTCCAGGGTTGAATCCCGCGAGCACGGTTTGAGGGAAGAACAAGAAACCAAGAAGGTTCACGCAGGTGCTCCGGTGATAGCCGGTCGCGCAGTGGAACGGGGATGAGTGGTCCCGCTCCCCGGTTCCTGGAGGCGCCTTGGCAGCAAACACTGGAGCCTGTGGGAAGCGGCTTTTGAGGCTCAGGTTGGAAGACGACTTTCATCAATTCAATTTCGAAACTCACAAGGAGAAGGAAATGCATTTTCGCAAATGGTTACTAGCGCTGACCGTAGTGGTGTTGTTTACCGCGTCGGCCAGTGCGGCAAATCCGGCCTTCAGTTGTCAGGCGACCGCGGGCGCCACGCCCACGACTCGCTATGAAGGCTTGACCGAGTTGGCAGGCGATGTAGTCTTGTATTGCACCAATGGCCCGGACAATACAACGATCATCGCCAACTTTCAGATCTTCATGAACGCCAACATCACCAGCAAGAAGATTGGTGACTACATGGACGCGCTGCTGCTGTTGGATGACCCCGGCTCGGTTGCAAACCCTACGGTAAACCTGTCGGGCTCCAGCCAGAATGTGTTCAAGGCGCAGCAAGTCAGTGAGAACGTTATCGCCTGGTACAACGTTCCGATCAACACACCGATGCCCGCGGGCACTACCCGCACGATTCGCCTGACCAACGTGCGGTTCAATGCCAACCAGATCGGCTTGTCCTCCACCCTGCTGCCGAATCCGGCCATCATGTTCATCTCGACTTCGGGCAGTATGCCGATTCCGGTGGTCAATCCGCAGCCGGTGGTGGCTTATGTCCAGCAGGGCATGAAGTTCGTCGCGAAGGACTGCGCCGATGACAAGGACGCGTCCCCCTCGGACGGCGCCAACGCTGTCTTCGGGCAGTGCTCCAGTGTCAACGACACCTTGGTCACCGATCCGACCAAGACCGGGAAGACCATCCACTACCTCCTGAGGTACCAAGAGGGCTTCGCGAACGCCTTCAAGACCCGAGGTGACACGACCCAGACCGTTCCGGGTGGGAACCAATCGCTATACACCAACACCGAGAGCGGCCTGACCGTCAACCTTGGCTCCTCAGGTTACGCCAGCTATGCGGACACCGGCACCCGCCTGATCGCGCGGTTCAACAACATCCCGGCCGGCGTCTGGATCTATGTCACGTCATTTGATACCAGAACCGGTGTGAATGCAACGACCGCTCCGGTCGATGCCAACGCGGGCATTAAAGGCACCAGCGATACGATTGCCGCCGCCCTGGTTAGCACCTCGGATCCCACCGGGATCAGCGGTGCTTCCGTCCTGTCCGGTTACGGCATCGTTGGCAGCGGCACGGCGAAGTGCCCCGATTGGGCCAAGAGCGCTCCCATCGTCCCGGTGGTGGCCAACGGCGGCGCCGGTTCTGCCGTGTGGGAGATCAGGTATTCCGCTCCGGGCAGCTCGCCGGAGAAGATCAGCTTCGGCGTAGCAATCGCCTTCAAAGCGAACGTCCCTGCGGGCACTCCGGCTCTCGGTGATGGTTACGTGACCGGCAACCTGGCGCCTGTCAGTTCGCTGTCGGCCTGGACCAAGGCCAGCTCGTCTGCTCCGATTCCGCGGTTCGCCGATGTGCCGATCCAGATGATCGCCGTCCGGATCCTTCCGTGTGCCACCTATCTGCTCTTCCCGTTCGTCACCAACAACCCGAAGGCTGATTGGGACACTGGCATTGTGATCTCGAACACCACCAAGGATCCTTGGGACACCGCCAATCAGGCCGGCGCCTGCACCATCAATTACTACGGTGCTAGTGCGCCTTCGCCCCAGACTTCGGCGGTGGTGAATGCCGGGGAGCAGATGGTCTTCACCTTGTATTACGGCGGGACCCACGGGATTCTGCCCACGCAGGGATTCCAAGGGTACCTGTTCGTCGTGTGCAAGTTCTGGTTTGGCCACGGCTACGCTTTCATCGCTGACAACGGGGCTCAGAAGCTGGCCCAGGGCTACCTGGCGCTCATCATCCCGTCCTCGTCGCGTTCAGCGGCGGAGGTGCTCGGCCACTAATTTCTGTTGACGGAGTTTGTTCTCAAGGGAGGGGAGAAATCCCCTCCCTTTTTTCATGGCCTTGGTCTGGCCTGTCTTGTCCTGGAGTGCCCGGAGTAGCGCCTCAGTCTCGGGGGCAATAGCCTGTGCAGCCGGGCAGGATAGGGTTTCAGGCTGTCCGGAGGCCTTTCGGATTCCGCCCGCGACAAGCTGAAACTTGTCCCACGGCCCCCGAGGCTGAGGCATACTGCGCCGGGCTGAAATTCCTTTTCAGAAAGCGTAAGGAGTGGTAGACTGAAGCTTGCCCCGCGTCCAACGTTTTCCATGTAAAATGTTTATGTCGAAGAGGTGACAATGCTCGGAAGAATAGCGGTTTGGATGGCACTTGGTGCCTCTCTTGTGGCCTTGGCGGTTCCGGCTTTGGCAGTCGGCCCACCCGCCAGCCTAGTGGCGGTCACGCCCACGATCCAAAATGTGGCACCCGGGGGAATGGTTACTTTGGCGGTGCAGGTCTTGGACGCTGCCAGCGCCCCGGTCCCCAGCACGACGGTGACCTTCACCACCTCCGGCCTGACCTTTCTCACTCCCCAGGTGGTGATGAGCGATGCCACTGGCTACGCTCAAGTTATGCTGTCTGCTCCCGTGGTTACCGGTCTCTATTACACCTACGCCTGGGTCAGCGGTGTCGCGCCCCTCACCTTCACCGTAAACGTGACCGGCACCACAACCGGCGTAGGCGGCATCGTGCCGGTCGTCAGCACCACGCAGAACGTGCTGCCCGGCGCCACGGTTTCGGTGGCCGTGCGGGTGGTGGACGCCTTTGGCAACCCGGTTTCCTACGCCACGGTCAGCTTCAGCAGCACCCCCGGGTTGACTTTTCTAAGTTCGCAGCTTGTGCTGGCAGATTCGAATGGCTATGCGCAGGCCACGCTGAGCACTCCCTACAGCATAGGCGTCTATTACGTCTACGTGTCGGTTGCGGGTCTGAATCCCGTCACCTTCACCATAAACGTCGGCACGACGGGAGGCGGCGGCGTGGGCGGGATCTCGATCGTTTCAGGAAATGGACAGGTGGTGCCGCAATACTTTCCGGCACCCAAGGACTTGGTCGTGGTCGTGAGGGACACCACCACCGGCATGCCGCAAGCCGGGATGCTGGTCAACTGGGCGGTGGCTTCCAACCCTGGGCCTACCTTGGGCAGCACGCAGACCTTCACCGACGTCAACGGTCGGAGTTCCATTAGCGTTTTCGGCACCAGCATTGTGCCTACGAGCGTCCCCTACATCCAGTCCATGATCACCGCCAGCACCTCGACGGGGACCGTGAACTTCTTCCTCACCACGCTGCCGAACGTTGCGCCTGGCGTGCCCGGCTTTCTGAGCGCCCAACTGATCACACCGGAAACTCGGCTCATCAGCGGGCAAGTTGGCCAGACGCTGCCGGGGGCAATTCAGGTCCGGGCCGCGGCGGTGAACGCTGTGATCCCGAATGTTGGTTTAGAGGTCTCTACGGGGAACGATCCCAGCCTGGGGCCAACCGCCTCCTGCGCGGGGGGGGTGCCATTGAGCGATGCCACGGGCCTGGTCACTTGCGATGTGGTCCTGGGAGGGAAGCTAGGGGAAGCGCAGTTGACCCTGACTACGGGAGGCGCCAACATCCAGACGCTCATATTGCGCGTCACCATCGGCTCTCCGGCGATCATTCGAATCATTCAAGGCGACAACCAAACCACAGACGCGGGCAAGCTTCTGCCGCTGGCTCTGGTCGGAGAGGTTGCTGACGCGGGCGGAAACATCCTGGTGGGCGCCCCGGTGCAGTGGGAAGTGCAAACTGCGGGAATGCTGGTGCTCACTGCGCCTACGACCACCGTGAGTGACTACAACGGTCGCGCTTCCACTCGGGTCACAGCCGGTCAGACGCCGGGCGTTCACCGGATTCTGATGAAGTCGGGCAACGCCCTGGCCACCTTCACCATCACGGTTAACGTGGTGATCGCCTCATTGCAGAAAGTCTCCGGCGACGGCCAGACCGCCTTGATCAACCAGCCGTTCGGACAACCTGTGGTGGTGCAGGTCAGAGATGCTCAGAACAATGCTGTCCCGGGTGTAACGGTGGCGTTTTCGGCCAGCGGAGGCGGGGTGCTGGGTGCAGCCAGCGCCATCACCGACGCGCAAGGGAGGGCCCAGACAACGGTGCAAGCCGGAGCGACGGCTGGAACGATCGTGGTCACGGCTACGGTAGGGAGCCTGCCGGCGGTTACCTTCACTCTCACCGCGCGCCTGCCTGGACCGAGTCTGACCGCCGCGTCCTTCCTGAACGGGGCCGGGTTCCAGCCGGGCGTAGTAGCGGGCGGGGTGGTCGCCATCGTGGCCGCCGGACTGGCTCCCGGAATCACGGACTGCGTGAGCGCCGGGACCATTTCCGGCCCGCTGCCGACGCGCCTGGCTGGCGTGGAGGTCTTCTTCGGCGCTACTGCCGCGCCCATTTACTCGGTGTGCAACCGGAGCGGGCAGGAGCAAGTGACCGTGCAGGCGCCCTTCGACATGCCGCCCGGTCCGGTGATGGTGACGGTAAGGGTGAGTGGCGGTGCGTCCGTGGTCAACGACGTCCGCGTGCTGGCCGCCCAACCCGGGATCTTTGAATACCTGGCTGCGGATGGCCGGCGCTATGCCGTGGCGATCCGCGCTGACGGCTCCTTCACTGGTCCGGACAACATGGCTTTGCGGACCGAGATCGTCCGGGTCTTCATGACCGGACTGGGCCCCGTGCTGCCGCTGGCTGCAACCAATCGTCCTGGCGTCGGCGGGCAGAAGGTCTACTACCCGGTAATCGTCGGCGTCAACGGCAAAGGGGTTAGGGTCGAATCCGCGGAATACGCCGAGAATATGATCGGCGTCTACGTGGTGGCCTTCGAGATCCCGGTAGATGCGTCCAGTGGCCGGGAGATCAGCCTGGACGTGGGGGTTTCGACTGCCGAAGGTCAGCCGCTGGTATTCAGCAACACCGCTCGGATCTCCATCCAGTAACCTTCTGCTTGTGGGGCGTGGGAAGCGCCGGTTTGAAGCCGGCGCTTTCCCGCCATT
Organism: uncultured Acidobacteriota bacterium; assembly: GCA_963725415.1. GTDB lineage: Bacteria > Acidobacteriota > Terriglobia > Bryobacterales > Bryobacteraceae > CAVRZY01. The sequence continues at coordinate 27,707 of CAVRZY010000131.1, forward strand.
TGAGGCCCTCAGATTCGACCAGTCACGTGTCTCTGAAAACTCTAAGTCTTTTCTCCTAAAGCATTCAGCCGCCAGCCAGGGGCAGGAACATCTCAGGTCGGCCTTAGCCTGAAAGGGAGGACCTACTGTGCCTGCTTTACCCTATCCCAAATACGCACTGAGCTACCTGTACCTGTTCCCGTACTACCAAACTCGCGAGGCCTACCAGAAGGCCACCGGGCAGGAGCCACCTCCCTGGAACCCGGACAGAGCGCCCAAGTACTGGTGCGACCCGAAGGCCAGAGAGAGTACTCGGCGCAACGTGGTCTACGACTTCGTTGTGGCCTACAGCGAATCCGGCGCGCCGCTGGCCGGCCCCGACGGCAAGCCCATGCTGGAAGCTTTGGTGCTGGGCAAGGAAGTCGCTGCCACCGTCAACATCCCGCCGAAGCAGTTCACCAATGTGCCGGGCGCCGAGGTTCCGGAGGTGCCGATGCCGTTGCGGCCGCTGGAGCCCAACGAGGAACTGTGCTTCGAGTTCGGCGGGATCGTGAGCGTCAAGAACCTCGACCTCTATCCACTGGTGGAGCCTGGGTTCACGCCGGAGGACCGGGCCTTGCTGAAGGCCATCGCCAGGAAACTGGGAGTCTGAGCGGTCCTGGGGGACACTACGTTCAGGTGCCCCAGCCAAAAAACCGGTTGGCAGTGTCGATCATTGCCGTCAGAGCGCCAAGCCCTTGTCCAGGAGGGTTGAGTGTGTTCAGGGAGAACAGCATGTTGCCCACGTTGATGGTGCCGCCGGTGGGCAGGTACAGCCAGGTGTCCTGGAGCGGATTGGCGGGCTGCATGCCGCTGCCGCTCCAATCCGGCGGCTCGTAGACAATCCTGCCTCCCAGCAGAGCGGCGAGTTTCTCGGCGTTTACGGCCCCATTCACGGTAGCTCCCTGAAGGGCGGCCTCGATGGCGTTCCTGGGCGGGGCTGGAGACCCTGTCCCGGAAGCCAGGGGCTGTGGCGCGAGGGTGGCCTGATCGGGCTGCGAAGTTCCCGCAGCCCTGACGAAAAGTTGACGGTTGGCGGTGGGAGTGTCAGCCGCTTGCCTCTCCGGTTGCTGGGTGGCGCCACGGGACTGGCCCGGACTGGCAGCCTGCTGTAGCGGTGGGTCCGACACAAGCTGGCCGAGCTGGCTTTGGAAAGACTTTTCAATGGGTTGCGAGGGCTCCTCCGACGACTTGCTAAGACACTCGGCGGAGAGGTTGGATCCAGGGGTAGCGGTCAGTGCGTAAAGCATCGATTGGCTTGCCTCCACCAGAGGGGGAGCAAGCCAAGGGCCGATCCGGTTAGTTGGGGGATGGCTTGCCCGCGTCCGGGGAAACCGCAAAGATTACGCGGATCGGGATGATCTGATCGGTGGGACCGACTCTGAGCTGCACGGTGGCGGCGGATGCGGGGGCTTTGCCAGCAGGTTCCCAGTAGAAAAAGACCCGGGCCTGTTCTCCCGCTTTTAACTCCTTGCGGCTCAATTGGATGCTAAGCCCAGGCACATCCATGTTTTCCAGCGTCAGACTCACCAGTCCCGGCAGTCGGTTGGTGAGGAGGACAGAATCCGAGGCCGCTTGGTCGCTGCCCAGTCGCACTTCAGACTTGTCTGCCACGACTCCCGCCATGACTGTGGCCAGATCCGGAGCGTTCTGCGGGGGCAGAGGCGCCGGCGAGGAGGGGGCACTGGAGTCGGCGTCGCGTGGGGGAAACAAGACCCCGAACGGCCCCCGCCGCTCGGCATTGGGCCGGAGGTACCAATACCACTGGCCGTCTACGACCTTCCAGCGGCTGCTAACCGGCCTCTTCACCTTCAACACCTGAGAGCCAAGTAAGAGATCCGTGTCACAAGTCACCAACACCGCGGCCTCGGTGAAGTTGTCCGAGTATACGATCTTGACGATCTCAAAGCCGCGAGAGCGCGACTTCTCGGCGGCAAAGAAGGCATCCTTGCTATCCTCCGCCACCACCTCGTCGGCCACCCGAAACTTCCCGTCCACGTGCGCCTGGTAGAATTTCCGGATGCGCGCGCGCAACGCTTCGTCGATGTGCGGCGGCGCTTTCTCGAGAAGCTCCGCCGGGCTCTGCGCCAGCCCAAGAACCACACATCCCACAACACTAAGAAAGCTCAATCGGATCATCAAGGACTATTTTACCAGCTTGGCTGGGAGGCAGGGATTCGAACCCCGATAAACAGATCCAGAGTCTGCTGTCCTACCGTTGGACGACCTCCCAATTCCTCACCATTTTAACATGCGTGAGCAGCCGTCAGCCGTCGGCCTCCCGGGCTGTTGGCGCTCTCACAGCCGGGGCGGGTAGCGGTTGAAGAGAATGTCGCGCTTCTGCCAGGGCACCTTGTTGATGGTGAGGTTCTCGAACCAGTATTGGCCGGTCTTGCCGGCCACCACGATGTCCAGGTCGCCGTCCCCGTCCAGATCCACCACCACGAACTGGGTGCCCGCCCCGGCGATCGAATTGTAGGCGATGGGATGGCGCGTGAACTTCGGCTCCTTGCCGACGTCGATAGTGTAGTAGAAGATGGCCAGCGGATCGAAGGAACCCTGGTCTTTTTCGTCGTGGCCGCGGTAGCGCTTGCCCGCCAGGATTTCCGGTTTCCCGTCGCCATTCAGGTCCACCAGCTTGACGTTGTGAACCTGGGACCAGGAGAGATCGATAGGATGCTCGATCCAGGTGCGCTTCCCCGCGGCGTCCTTCTTCTGCTCCACCCAGAACAGCCCATATTCGTGGCCCTTGCCGTAGATCAGGTCTGCCAGGCCGTCGCCGTTCAGGTCGTAGGTGTAGATGGCGATGCCGGCCTCTTTGAGATCGAACTCCGGATGAAACTCCCACTTGTCGCGGGCCAGATCGACCTGCCGGTACCAGCCATGCACGGTGAGAATGTCGCCCTTCCCGTCGCCGTCCACGTCGCCGAAGCCCACGCCGTGGCCGCTGCCCACCTCTCCGACTGGACGCTTTACGATGCCCTCTTTCTTGACGTTGAGCCACCACAGCGGCTGCCTGGTCCAATGCGAGGGCAGGATGTCCGGCGTACCGTCGCCATCGATGTCCGCAGCAAAAAGCCCTTCAGTCTGCCGTGAGGGCGTGAGCTGCACCTTGGGCCATTTGACGCCCAGTTGCTTCGGGTTTTTGAAGAGGAACACGCCGTCATCCATCCAGCCGGCCGCAATGATGTCAGGATAGCCGTCCTTTCGGAGATCGATGGCAAATTCGCCGCAATTGGAGACAAACTCGCCCACCACGCGGGCCTCGCGGAACTCCTGGCGCGTCCAGTCCGGCGCCTTGTACCAGTAAGCCCCGCTGGTGACGTCCAGCAGGCCGTCGCGATCGAAATCAAAAACCGCGACCCCTTCGGAGTGGTCCGTGCCGATCTGGTGAATGAGAAAAACAGGCTCTTTGGCGGAAGCCAGGGAGAAAAGCAAGCACAGAAACGCAAGGAAGCGCATCATACGCACTCAATTATGTCGAAAGCACGCCGGCGACGCAAACCCTGATGGCTGGCTCAGTAGCCCCGCTGCTTGTCCACCACGTTGACCAGCGGCAACCCCGCCGCGTAGCGCCGGACGTTCTCCACGAACAACTCGATGAGGCGGACCTGGCGATCGGGCTCCAGCCGGAAGTGTGCATGGTCATCACGACGTTGGGGCAATCGAAGATGGGGTGATCGCTGGGCGGCGGTTCCTTGGGGAACACGTCCAGGCCGGCCCCGGCAATCCAGCCCTCCTTCAGCGCTTTGGCCAGCGCCAGGTCATCGAAGAGTCTCCCGCGGGACATAGCCAGGAAATAAGCCGTCTTCTTCATGCTGCGGAAGACCTTCTCGTTGAACATGCGCTCAGTCTGGGGGTGTGGGGCGCGGCGGCCACCAGCACATCGACCTGCGGAACCATCTCCGGAAACCAGCTTGGGTCACGCAGTTCCGCGACGTACTCGGGCTTCGGAAGCGGTTTGGCGTCGGTGGCCACAATTCGCATGTCGAAGCCGTAATACGCTCGACGGGCAATGGCGCTGCCGATTCCACCCAGCCCCACGATGCCCATAGTGCGCCCGACCAGCTCGGTGTGGTGGCCCGACTTGGGAGACCCCATCGGGGACCACTGGCGCTTGTTGAACTGCGGGATGTAGTATTTCACGATGCCGCGCGTCAGGCACAGCAGCATCCCGAGGGCGGTCTCGGAAATCCCGGGCGCGAAGGTGCGCGCGTAGTTGGTAAGCACGATCGGACTGTCCCGGAATTTCGGATCCATACCCTCGACGCCTGCGCCCCCGGCCTGCACCCATCGCAGTTTCGGGCCATAGTCCAGATCGCCGCCGCTGACGCCCCCGTAGACGACTTCGGCGTCCTTGAGCTGCCGCCGGAAGTCCTCGCGCGTCTCGCAGATCACGATTTCGACACGAGTGTTGGAGGCCGCAGCCTGGATGCGCCGAACCTCCTCCGGTTCGAACCTGTACAGGGTGACGATGCGGATCGGCTGGGCCTGCGCCTGCTCGTCGCTGACGAGAACCGGATTCACCACCACCGGCCGCCGCGCCGCTTGCGCAGCCGCCGGCACTACTCCGGCAGCCGTCACGAACGAGCGCCTGGAGAGAATTGGATCATTGAAGAATTGAGTCATTGACGATTGTCTCATTGAATCATTTATAAGCCTACACTCCAATGGGTGAATGATTCAATGAGTCAATGATTCGATTCTCTCTTCGGTGAGGATAGCGCCCTCTTCCTGGTAGTCGGCATCCACGTTGACCTGCCAGAGGTCATAGCGGGCGCCCAGAATGTTGCGCGCGGCCAGCATAGCGGTGAGCATCGAGTGGTCCTGGTTGTTGTAGCGGTGCATTCCGTTGCGCCCCACCAATTGAAGGTTGGGAACGGTTGCCAGGAACCGCTGCACCGCGGCCAGCCCGCGCTGGTAGGTTTCGTCGTAGACCGGATAGGCCTTCCGAATGCGCAACACCGTGCCGTCGATCACCGAAGCGGGCTCGATCAGTCCCAGTTGTCCCAGCTCGCTACGGCCGAGTTCGATCAGCGCAGCATCGGGCGTTGTCCAGACCTGGTCGCCTTCGAAGCAGAAATACTCCAGTCCCAGGCAGGTGGTTTCCGGATCGGGCACCATTTCCGGGCTCCAGTTGTTATAGTCCTGGACGCGTCCGACCTTGACGTTGGGATCGTGAACGTAAATCCAATTGTCCGGGAACAGGTTCTTCCCGCGCACCATCAGCGCCACGGTCAGGAAATCGCGGTAGTGGAAATCCTGGGCAGCGCGGCGCAAGTACTCCGGCGGCTCAGGTTCCAGGCATTGGATCAAATCGCGAATCGGCATGCTGCTGAGGAAGTGATCGCCCTGATAAACCTGCGCGCCCGCATGAACCTCTGTCACGCGTCCTGGCTCCCAGCAGATCTTGTGGACCGGCGCTCCCAGCACCACCCGGCTGCCGCGCGCCTCGATGAGTTCCTTGGTCTTGGTCCACATCATGCCCGGCCCGCGGCGCGGGTATTCAAACTCGTGGATCAGGGTCTTGATGGCCCGTTGCTTGTCGCCGGGGCGTCTGGGCCGCAGGGCATTCCAGATCAGCGAAGTCAGCGAGAGCCCGCGAATCCGCTGGGCGGCCCACTCGGCCTGAATGCGCCGGCAGGGGATGCCCCAGACTTTCTCAGTGTAAGTCTTGAAAAAAATATTGAACAGTCTTTTGCCAAACCGGTTGGACACCCAGACTTCAAAGTTGTCCTCGGGCTTGTGCGGAAACAGGCGCGCGGCCAGGTAGCTGAACCCGCAGCGCAGCGACTCCAGCAGGCCCAGTCCCAGCAGGGCGTTCATGGGCTGCAAAGGATAGTGAAAGAACTTCGAGTGGTAGTAGATGCGCGACAGGCGGGAGCGGGTGATGAAATCGGCGCCCAGCACCTCGTGCCACATGCGATCCACCAGGGACACTTTGGTGAAGAAGCGATGGCCCCCGATGTCGAACAGGTAGCCTTTGTATTCCGCCGTGCGGGCCAGCCCTCCCACCACGGAGTCCTTCTCCAGGACCACGGAGGAGACGTTATGCCTGGCGAGTTCGTAAGCGGCGGTAAGTCCGGCCGGGCCGGCGCCGATGATCACCACCGGCGAAATTCTGGAAGCTGCGCCTGACAAAGCTCCAATTGTATCAGGCCACCGGGCCACGGAGCAGTCCCCAGCGCGCGGCGAGCTGCTTGCCGCGCTGGATCATGGCCAGATCTCGGTCCAGTGAAGGACAATGCGGGTCTGCTTTTGATGCGGGCTGTTCAGGACCATGTTCTTCCACCCCACGCCGGGACCGGGCGGTTTCACCAGCGAGACACCGGGCGGTTCCAGCACGTCCACCTTCACCGGCGTCCCGGGCAGTTCTCCGCTCAGGGTACCGCGGCTGGCGTAGCGGCCCTGAATGATCAGGGGGGCGTTGATCTCCAGTTCCCCCTGCCACACAATCTTCCCCTCTAACGGCGCCACCGTCAAGGTGAAATCCGCAGGGGCTGTCTCCTGATCGCCGTCGCTCACCCGGACCGCAAAGCGGAACTGCCCGGTCTTCGCAGGCGTGCCGCTGAGGATGCCCCGCGAAGAATCCAAGGAGAGATCGGGCGGCAGACTACCCCCCGCCAAGCTCCACCGGTATGCCGGGCTTCCACCCGCCGCAGTCAGCTCATACATGTAGCTCCTCCCGGCGGTGGCAGTACGCAACAGGGCCGGACTGGTAATGGTCAGTTGCAGCACCACCCTCAGACTGACTTGCTGCGGCTTCGCCGGGGCCTGTGCGCTGTCGGTCATGCCCAAGCTGAATTGATACGCGCCCGCCCTGGTGGGAGTACCGCCAATCAGCCCCTTGGCCGAATCCAGCGACAACCCCGGCGGCAGAGACCCACTGGCTACCGACCAGTTGTGCGGAGGCCTTCCCCCCGAGGCGCTCAATACCTGCGAATACCCCATCCCCACAATCCCGCGTTGCAGAGCGCCTGAGGTGGCGATGGCCGGCGGCGGAACGACCCGACTTGCAACGAAGGTGAATCGCTGGGTGGCGCTCGCCTCCCCCCGGTCGGCGACGCGCAGAGTGAATTCGAATGTGCCTTCACTGGTGGGCGTTCCCAGGATCATCTCTCGGCTGGAATCCAGCGACAGTCCCGGCGGCAAGGTACCCGTCTCCAGCGACCAACTGTAAGGCGGTTCCCCGCCGGAAGCGATCAACGGGTGTGAGTACGCTCTCCCAACCGTGGCCGCGGGCAGCTCCCGGGGCGTCTGGATGGACGGTGGGGGCGTGGTCCGATTGGCGGTGAAACTGAAGCCTCGGGTTGCTGTGGCGCCCTCGTTGTCGGTAACCTGCGCACTAAACCTGAAGGTGCCGGCTCTCTGGGGCGTGCCGTCCAAGGTCCCGGTTTCGGAATCCAGCGCCAGTCCCGGTGGAAGGGTTTCCGCTCGCGCTGACCAACGATACGGCGGGCTGCCCCCCGAGGCATTCAAGGTGTGCGAATAGGCCTTGCCGACCGCTCCGCCGGGCAGCGACGCAGTGTTTATCCTCGGCAGCGGGGCCGCCCTTGGACTGGCAGGGCTAACCCTCAGGTTGAACTCCTGAGCCGCTATCGTCTGAGCGTTGTCCGTGGCCCGCAGCGTGAATTGGTACTGGCCCGCTTTGGTGGGCGTGCCGCTGATCAGACCGGTAGCTGACTCAATCGACAACCCCGCCGGCAGATCCCCCGAACTCACGGACCAGCGAGTCGGCGGACTCCCGCCCGATGTCATTACGAATTGCGAGTAGGCACCTCCTTCGGCGACCTCCGGCAAGATCGAAGGCGTGGTGATCGCCAGCGGTTTCAACTTCTCCACCGGCGTTTCGACCGGCCGGCTCTCCTTTTGGTCGGACGAAGTTTGGCTGAACCAAGGCTTGAAGGCCACGAGGACAAACAGCCCCAACAGCAGAACTCCACCTAGGGCGGCCAGCACGTTCCCCAACTGCGAGAGTTTCTTGGGCGGCACGGGTGTTCTTCGGGGCGTGGGGGGGCCTGGGATGGGGGTCCGCCGAAGGGGGATCTCCTCGGGGCGCGGCTCCGGCTCGACCGGTTTGATCTCTGCTGGGGGCGCAGCCGGCGGAGAGGGAGTCTCCGCGCTGGCCGCAGTCTCTTCTTCGGCAGCCACTTCAACCGCCCGCGGCGTCCTGCGGGGAATTCTGGCCTGCCGGGTCACTGCTCTCCAGCCAGGCGCCCGCTCCAGGGCCCCTCGAGCGCCTCCACAAAATGCCCGCAGCTCTCAAACCGGGAGCTGGGATCTTTCTCCAGCGCCTTGCACAGCACCCGTCCCACCTCGGGGATCAGGCTGGAGTTCAGCTCTTCGGCACACGGTGGCTGTTCGTGGATTACCTTGTACATCACCTTCAGGGGCGTGTCGGCCGCGAAGGGCTGCACACCTGTCAGCATCTCGAAGGCGATTACGGCCAGCGAGAACTGGTCCGCTCTTCCATCCACCGGCCCCACCCGGTACTGCTCCGGCGACATGTAATCCGGCGTCCCCACTGAGAACCCGGTCTCGGTGAGGCTGTGGGAACTGGGCAGCTTGGCCACTCCGAAGTCCAGGATCTTCGCCAGGCCGCTTTTCTGAATGATGATGTTGGCAGGCTTGATGTCCCGATGGATGACGCCCTTGCTGTGGGCGTAATCCAGCGCCACGGCGGTCTGCCGTAAAACGCTGATGGCCGTCTCCGGATCCAGCGCTTGGTCCGACCTCACAAGCTCCCTGAGTGTTTTCCCCTCGATGTACTCCATTACCAGGCAGGCGAGCTCGCCCTGTTCGACGAAGTCGTGGATGGTGACGATGTTGGGATGAGAGAGCGTTCCGGCCGAGCGCGCTTCGCGGTGCAATCGCTCCAGCAGAAAGTCCTTGTCGCTGGTGTCGCCGTATTTGCGCAGCAGGATGGTCTTGATGGCGACGTTCCGCCCGATGGAGGGATCTACCGCCAGGTAGACCTCGCCCATCCCTCCGCCGCCCAGAAGCCGTACGATCTGGTAGCGACCGATGCGCCGTAGCATGGAGTGCAATTATTGTAGCTCAGAATAGCTCAGAACGCATAAGCTGTCATGGGCCTGCTGGCCTTGCCCCTCCCCACTTTCTTGGACCGGACTGATGCGGGAACGGTAATTCGGGTACAGGCCACGAATTTCGCAAAGGCCGCGAAATTCGCGCCTGTCCCCGAATTGCGCGAACTGCGGAGGCGCCCGGCGTGACACTTGGGGAGGGCAAGCCTGCTGGCGGGACCACCGACTGGTTCTACTGCACCGCCATCGTAACTCCGGCTTGACTGCTGGCGCCGCCAATGGTCAGCAAGACCGGCACGGCCGAGACCCGATGGGACTGTTGGCGGAATTCGCACGTTGACCTGCAACAGGCCCACCACCAGCCCAGGCGCGGAGCCCGCGTAGAGCACTTCGGCATCCAGCCCGCCGATCTTCACGGATACCGGCAGCCTGGGCTTGGGGAGCACCTGAGGCGAGGCCAGCAGCCCGTCGGCGACCTGGGGATCGGTACTCCCTTCTCCGGTAGCATACAGTATGACCACCGAGCCTTTCTGCGCCCGGTTGGTCGCAGTATTCACCGTGAAGTTCTCATTGAGAATGGCCCCAGGCCCTTTCCCGGACGAATCCAGAGTGAAGACGCCAGGAGCGCTGGGCGTCACCTTCAGCGTCACCGCGCTGCTCCTGAGGCCTTTGTACTGCACCTGAACCCTGGTGTCCGTGGTTCCAGCCACGGCATAGGGCACGATGGCGCTGAGCTGGCGGGCCTGCACAAACAGCAGCGGCGCGGGGATGTTGTCGAATGTCACCTGAACCTCTACCAGCGAAGTGGCCACCTGGCCGAATTCATTGAGCCGCAAGCCGGTCAGCGTCTCCGGTCCCAGGCCCGACCCAAAGATGCTGATGATCTCTCCAGGCGCCACCGGGCCTGCACCCATGTGGGCCCCGTTCACCACCCCGCTGGCGGAGAAGTCGGGTCCTGCCGTCCGCTGCACCGAAAGCTGCACCGTCACCCTCTGTGGGCTGTTGCTGGCGCCGGGGGCGGTGATCGTCAGCGTGCCCGCGTATTCGCCCGCTGCCAGACCAGGCGGGTTGACCGAGACACTCAGCGTTGCCGGGGTTGTCCCTGCGGACGGACTGGCCGAGAGCCAGTTGCCCCCGGAGGCGGTGGCGGCGGACAGTGTGAAACTCAAGGCCGCACTGCCGCTGGAGACCGACACGTTCTGCGAAGCGGGAACAGGGTCGCCCAGCGTGTGGCGGAACGACAGCGCTGTGGGGTTCACTGTCAGCGTCCCAGGCGTGCCCCCCGCGATCGTCAGCGTGAACGGCCTGGACATGTACGTGCTGTCATACCAGAGCGACGGATTGTCCCACACCCACAACTCAAAGTCGAACCGCCCAGTGCTGGTAGGAGTTCCCGTGATGCGGCCCGTGCGGGCGTCCAGCACCAGACCCGGGGCCGGCGAATTGTTCGACAGAAGCTTCTTCGTGTTCGGGTCGATGGCCCCGAAGAGATACGGCGGTATTCCTCCTGAAACACTGGTCTGTTGATCGTAGGTCGCTCCGAGCGTGCCCCCTGCCAGGCTGGCCGTCTCGATTCGATAGGCTGGCAACACCAGAAGCGTGAAAAACCTCCAACCGAAGTTGCTCTGGCTGTCCAAAACGGCAACCAGGAAGGTGAATGACCCCAAAGTGGCCGGCGTTCCGCTTATGGAACCATCCACGTTGAAAGTCAGTTCAGGCGGCAGGTTCCCCAGAAGCTTCAGCCATTGGTAGGGTGCGGTTCCTCCGGAAACGCGCAGCGGAGAAGCGCCCGGGATCCCATGCATGATCAGCACCAGGCCCTGCAACCCTCGGGTCCGGCTGGGAGTGGTCACCGCCACCCCGCTGCTGGGAAGAGTTGTCATCACCAGCGACGCCGTCGCCGTCGCCCCCACCGTGTCTGTTGCCGTCACCTGAAAGGCGTACGACTTGTAGTCACCGGTCCCCACAGGAGTGCCGACGATCCTCCCGGCTGACTCCAGCCGCACTCCCGGCGGCAGTTGGCCCCCCGAGAGTGACCAGGTGTAGGGCGGCGATCCTCCCAGAGCGTCCAGGTACTCCTCGATGGGTTGGCCAGGAGTGCCCACACCCAGGTCGTGCGTCAGCACGGCCAGCGTTTGAGGACCGGTATTGAAAATTCGCAACACGAAATCTCGACTCGCCACTCGCCCGCCGCTATCCCTCGCCTGCACGGTGAACGAGAACAGGCCGCTTTGAGTGGGCTTGAGATCGGTTCTGCTGCGGATGGCCCCAGCTCGTTCTATAGTGAGCCCGGAGGGAAGCGTGCCGCCCGCCAGTTCCCAGCTATACGGCTCGGTTCCCCCAGTAGCCCACAGTGGCACCGAGTACTCGTAGCCCACGAAGGCGGGCGGAAGGATCGGCCAGTTCAAGATCATGAACTCCGACTGCGCCCGCACAGAGCGCGGACTCGCCAGAAGCAGGATTGCGAGTCCCAGGGTGGCCGCCCACCCTGGGAGGCCACAACCGCGATGATTTCGAAGGAAGCTATTCATGGACTGTTCCTCCGCCCGTCAGACATGCAATTCCTTCTCCAGAAGTATGCACCAAGCCACTTGCTTACGCGCGTGGCGGCCAATTACCTCCTTCGCCACCTCGGCCGGATTTCTCACGAGAGCCGCGTCCCGGCAAAGCTGTGGCGTGGGCTTCAGCCTGCAGCGTCGAGACTTGTCTCGACGCCAGTGCTTCTGGGCGCCCGGAACAGCGTGTCTCGGCACGAGTGCCGAGACGGCAGCCTGGAGAGGCTACGCCACAAGGTCAACAGTGCGCTCGGGACTTGGCATGGTGAGAAATCCAGGCCAAGCGAGCGGCGCGGGAACTTGTGAGAGGACAGCCCTGATGCGCCCTCCAAAAACTTGAGGGGGCCCGGTCACCGCCCGGCCGTCACGCTGGATGAACTTCCCTGCCCGTTGCTCAGAGTCACTGACACCGCGCTGATCGCGCTCACCTCCCCTTGCACGTTGAAGGTGATGCGCAGCTTGAACTGGCTGCCAAAAGTCGGAGCTTCCGGCTTCCGATACCACTCGCTGAAGTTGCTACTCAGGGCCACCGTCAGGCTGGTGGTCTGTAGATTCGCTCCCGAAGCCGGGGTGAATTGGAAAACCACCAGCCTGACGGTGGCCCTGAGTAGCAACTTCAGCGAGTGGTATCGGAAGCCGGAAGCTCCGACTTTTGGCAGCCAGTTCAAGCTGCGCATCACCTTCAACGTGCAAGGGAGGTGAGCGCGATCAGCGCGGTGTAGTAATTGAGCAACGGGCAGGGGAAGTTCATCCAGCGTGACGGCCGGGCGGTGACCCGGCCCCTCAAGTTTTTGGAGGGCGCATCAGGGCTGTCCTCTCACAAGTTCCCGCGCCGCTCGCTTGGCCTGGATTTCTCACCATGCCAAGTCCCGAGCGCACTGTTGACCTTGTGGCGTAGCCTCTCCAGGCTGCCGTCTCGGCACTCGTGCCGAGACACGCTGTTCCGGGCGCCCAGAAGCACTGGCGTCGAGACAAGTCTCGACGCTGCAGGCTGAAGCCCACGCCACAGCTTTGCCGGGACGCGCTCTCGTGAGAAATCCGGCCGAGGTGGCGAAGGAGGTAATTGGCCGCCACGCGCGTAAGCAAGTGGCTTGGTGCATACTTCTGGAGAAGGAATTGCATGTCTGACGGGCGGAGGAACAGTCCATGAATAGCTTCCTTCGAAATCATCGCGGTTGTGGCCTCCCAGGGTGGGCGGCCACCCTGGGACTCGCAATCCTGCTTCTGGCGAGTCCGCGCTCTGTGCGGGCGCAGTCGGAGTTCATGATCTTGAACTGGCCGATCCTTCCGCCCGCCTTCGTGGGCTACGAGTACTCGGTGCCACTGTGGGCTACTGGGGGAACCGAGCCGTATAGCTGGGAACTGGCGGGCGGCACGCTTCCCTCCGGGCTCACTATAGAACGAGCTGGGGCCATCCGCAGCAGAACCGATCTCAAGCCCACTCAAAGCGGCCTGTTCTCGTTCACCGTGCAGGCGAGGGATAGCGGCGGGCGAGTGGCGAGTCGAGATTTCGTGTTGCGAATTTTCAATACCGGTCCTCAAACGCTGGCCGTGCTGACGCACGACCTGGGTGTGGGCACTCCTGGCCAACCCATCGAGGAGTACCTGGACGCTCTGGGAGGATCGCCGCCCTACACCTGGTCACTCTCGGGGGGCCAACTGCCGCCGGGAGTGCGGCTGGAGTCAGCCGGGAGGATCGTCGGCACTCCTGTGGGGACCGGTGACTACAAGTCGTACGCCTTTCAGGTGACGGCAACAGACACGGTGGGGGCGACGGCGACGGCGTCGCTGGTGATGACAACTCTTCCCAGCAGCGGGGTGGCGGTGACCACTCCCAGCCGGATCCGAGGGTTGCAGGGCCTGGTGCTGATCATGCATGGGATCCCGGGCGCTTCTCCGCTGCGCGTTTCCGGAGGAACCGCACCCTACCAATGGCTGAAGCTTCTGGGGAACCTGCCGCCTGAACTGACTTTCAACGTGGATGGATCCATAAGCGGAACGCCGGCCACTTTGGGGTCATTCACCTTCCTGGTTGCCGTTTTGGACAGCCAGAGCAACTTCGGTTGGAGGTTTTTCACGCTTCTGGTGTTGCCAGCCTATCGAATCGAGACGGCCAGCCTGGCAGGGGGCACGCTCGGAGCGACCTACGATCAACAGACCAGTGTTTCAGGAGGAATACCGCCGTATCTCTTCGGGGCCATCGACCCGAACACGAAGAAGCTTCTGTCGAACAATTCGCCGGCCCCGGGTCTGGTGCTGGACGCCCGCACGGGCCGCATCACGGGAACTCCTACCAGCACTGGGCGGTTCGACTTTGAGTTGTGGGTGTGGGACAATCCGTCGCTCTGGTATGACAGCACGTACATGTCCAGGCCGTTCACGCTGACGATCGCGGGGGGCACGCCTGGGACGCTGACAGTGAACCCCACAGCGCTGTCGTTCCGCCACACGCTGGGCGACCCTGTTCCCGCTTCGCAGAACGTGTCGGTCTCCAGCGGCAGTGCGGCCTTGAGTTTCACACTGTCCGCCGCCACCGCCTCCGGGGGCAACTGGCTCTCGGCCAGTCCGTCCGCAGGGACAACCCCGGCAACGCTGAGTGTCTCGGTCAACCCGCCTGGTCTGGCAGCGGGCGAATACGCGGGCACGCTGACGATCACCGCCCCCGGCGCCAGCAACAGCCCACAGAGGGTGACGGTGCAGCTTTCGGTGCAGCGGACGGCAGGACCCGACTTCTCCGCCAGCGGGGTGGTGAACGGGGCCCACATGGGTGCAGGCCCGGTGGCGCCTGGAGAGATCATCAGCATCTTTGGGTCGGGCCTGGGACCGGAGACGCTGACCGGCTTGCGGCTCAATGAATTCGGCCAGGTGGCCACTTCGCTGGTAGAGGTTCAGGTGACATTCGACAACATCCCCGCGCCGCTGCTGTTTGTGCAGGCCCGCCAGCTCAGCGCCATCGTGCCCTATGCCGTGGCTGGAACCACGGACACCAGGGTTCAGGTGCAGTACAAAGGCCTCAGGAGCAGCGCGGTGACGCTGAAGGTGACGCCCAGCGCTCCTGGCGTCTTCACTCTGGATTCGTCCGGGAAAGGGCCTGGGGCCATTCTCAATGAGAACTTCACGGTGAATACTGCGACCAACCGGGCGCAGAAAGGCTCGGTGGTCATACTGTATGCTACCGGAGAAGGGAGTACCGATCCCCAGGTCGCCGACGGGCTGCTGGCCTCGCCTCAGGTGCTCCCCAAGCCCAGGCTGCCGGTATCCGTGAAGATCGGCGGGCTGGATGCCGAAGTGCTCTACGCGGGCTCCGCGCCTGGGCTGGTGGTGGGCCTGTTGCAGGTCAACGTGCGAATTCCGCCAACAGTCCCATCGGGCTCGGCCGTGCCGGTCTTGCTGACCATTGGCGGCGCCAGCAGTCAAGCCGGAGTTACGATGGCGGTGCAGTAGAACCAGTCGGTGGTCCCGCCAGCAGGCTTGCCCTCCCCAAGTGTCACGCCGGGCGCCTCCGCAGTTCGCGCAATTCGGGGACAGGCGCGAATTTCGCGGCCTTTGCGAAATTCGTGGCCTGTACCCGAATTACCGTTCCCGCATCAGTCCGGTCCAAGAAAGTGGGGAGGGGCAAGGCCAGCAGGCCCATGACAGCTTATGCGTTCTGAGCTATTCTGAGCTACAATAATTGCACTCCATGCTACGGCGCATCGGTCGCTACCAGATCGTACGGCTTCTGGGCGGCGGAGGGATGGGCGAGGTCTACCTGGCGGTAGATCCCTCCATCGGGCGGAACGTCGCCATCAAGACCATCCTGCTGCGCAAATACGGCGACACCAGCGACAAGGACTTTCTGCTGGAGCGATTGCACCGCGAAGCGCGCTCGGCCGGAACGCTCTCTCATCCCAACATCGTCACCATCCACGACTTCGTCGAACAGGGCGAGCTGGCCTGCCTGGTAATGGAGTACATCGAGGGGAAAACACTCAGGGAGCTTGTGAGGTCGGACCAAGCGCTGGACCCGGAGACGGCCATCAGCGTTTTACGGCAGACCGCCGTGGCGCTGGATTACGCCCACAGCAAGGGCGTCATCCATCGGGACATCAAGCCTGCCAACATCATCATTCAGAAAAGCGGCCTGGCGAAGATCCTGGACTTCGGAGTGGCCAAGCTGCCCAGTTCCCACAGCCTCACCGAGACCGGGTTCTCAGTGGGGACGCCGGATTACATGTCGCCGGAGCAGTACCGGGTGGGGCCGGTGGATGGAAGAGCGGACCAGTTCTCGCTGGCCGTAATCGCCTTCGAGATGCTGACAGGTGTGCAGCCCTTCGCGGCCGACACGCCCCTGAAGGTGATGTACAAGGTAATCCACGAACAGCCACCGTGTGCCGAAGAGCTGAACTCCAGCCTGATCCCCGAGGTGGGACGGGTGCTGTGCAAGGCGCTGGAGAAAGATCCCAGTCCCGGTTTGAGAGCTGCGGGCATTTTGTGGAGGCGCTCGAGGGGCCCTGGAGCGGGCGCCTGGCTGGAGAGCAGTGACCCGGCAGGCCAGAATTCCCCGCAGGACGCCGCGGGCGGTTGAAGTGGCTGCCGAAGAAGAGACTGCGGCCAGCGCGGAGACTCCCTCTCCGCCGGCTGCGCCCCCAGCAGAGATCAAACCGGTCGAGCCGGAGCCGCGCCCCGAGGAGATCCCCCTTCGGCGGACCCCCATCCCAGGCCCCCCCACGCCCCGAAGAACACCCGTGCCACCCAAGAAACTCTCGCAGTTGGGAACGTGCTCCACCCTAGTGAAGGTCTGCTGTTGGGGCTGTTTGTCCTCGTGGCCTTCAAGCCTTGCGTTCAGCCAAACTTCGTCCGACCAAAAGGAGAGCCGGCCGGCAAAACACCGGTGGAGAAGTTGAAACCGCTGGCGATCACCACGCCTTCGATCTTGCCGGAGGTCGCCGAAGGAGGTGCCTACTCGCGATTCGTAATGACATCGGGCGGGAGTCCGCCGACTCGCTGGTGACTTCGGGGATCTGCCGGCGGGGTTGTCAATTCCAGATCCAGCTACCGGTCTGGCCGTCATTGATGAATTTTCGCTCTGGAACAAATACAACGAAAGCAGCCTCGCGGGAAGAAACGGCGCCAGGCTCCATTCGACAGGGATCCTTTCATCCATTGGCTTTACTCGAACCGTTTCATAAAAATGAGGACGGCGGATATGTCCTGACCGAAAAAGGCGGGACGCTTGTGCTGGAAAGCTCCCCTGTCCCGCACCCGGGTTTGCGCCAGGAGGTGATCTTCGACCGCACGCTCAAAAAGAAACTATCGAGAGTCAAAGACGGGTTTGGTCTCTTACGGCCAGCAGAACGTCCTGTGAGCTGATCATTGAGGAAAAGGAT
>CAVRZY010000132.1:0-32333 GCA_963725415.1 uncultured Acidobacteriota bacterium
TGGGTGGCGCTGTCGGGCGAGCCGTCGGATATTGCGGCGACTGACGAAGCGGTTTGTCGGCTGTTCAGCGGCAGCGAGATCCTGACGCGTTGGATCCGGCTGGCCAAGGAGCGGGTGCGGTTCCAGGGCCTGCCGGCGCGGATCTGCTGGCTGGGGTACGGGGAACGAGCGCAGTTCGCCCTGGAGCTGAACCGGATGGTGGCCTCGGGCGAGCTGAAGGCGCCCATCGTCATCGGTCGCGATCATCTGGATTGCGGGTCGGTGGCATCGCCCTACCGGGAGACCGAGGGGATGCGGGACGCGAGCGACGCCATCGCCGACTGGCCGATCCTGAACGCGCTGCTGAACACGGCGTCCGGCGCCAGTTGGGTATCTGTTCACAACGGCGGCGGAGTGGGGATCGGTTATTCGTTGCATGCCGGCCAAGTCACCGTGGCGGAAGGGACGGCGGCCTCGGCGCGGCGCCTGGAGCGGGTCATGACCTGCGATCCGGGCATCGGGGTGTTACGGCACGTGGATGCCGGTTACGAGCAAGCCGTCGAGTTTGCAGCCCGCACGGGACTGCGGGCGCCGATGCGAAAATGAGCGAATGCCTTCTAGTCCGGGGGGCGCGTCAACTGCTGACGTTGCGGGGGGGCAGCGGGCCCCGTCGGGGGTACGCGCTAGGCGAACTGGGAGTGATTCTGGACGGCGCCATCCTGATCCGGGATGGTGTGATCGAGTCGGTGGGCCCCAGCCGCCGGGTCGAGAACCTGACGGATGCGCGAACGGCCCGGGAGATTGACGCCACGGGCCGGGTGGTGATACCGGGCTTCGTGGACAGCCACACCCACCTGGTGTGCGGGCCGGCGCGCTTGCTGGATTATGAAATGCGTCTGGCCGGGGCCAGCTACCAGCAGATCGCGGAGGCCGGCGGCGGGATTCTGATGAGCGTTCGCGCGGTGCGCTCTACGCCCGGCTCGCGGCTGCTGATGCAGGCCCAGCGCACCATCAAGGGTTTGATTCGCCACGGGACCACCACGGTGGAGGTCAAGTCCGGCTATGGCCTGGACGAGAGCGGCGAGATGAAGATGCTGCGGGTGCTGGCCGCGCTCCGGAAAGGGCCGCTGGACGTAGTGCCGACTTACCTGGGGGCGCACGCGGTTCCCCTGGAATACGAGGCCGATCCGGACGAGTACGTCCAGTGGATGTGCAGCTACCTGATGCCCAAGATCCAGCGCCGCAAGCTGGCGCGGTTCGTGGACGTCTATTGCGAGCAGGGCGCCTTCACCCCGCAGCAGGCGCGGACCTGCCTGGAGGCGGCCAGAAGGCTGGGGTTTCTGCTCAAGATTCACGCGACGCAATTCGGACCTTGCGAGTGCATCCGGCTGGCGGTGGAACTGGAGGCCGCCAGCGCGGACCATCTCGACTACGCGGATGAAGACGACATGGTGCTGCTGGCGGCCTCGCCAACCATTGCCACCCTGTTGCCCGGAGCGGTGGCTCACCTGGGTCTGGACCACTACCCGCCGGCGCGGGCGCTGATCGAAGCGGGCGCGGCCGTGGCGCTGGCTACGGACTACAACCCGGGCACCAGCCCGACTTACAGCATGCAGATGATCCTCTCGCTGGCCTGCACCGAGATGCGCATGACGCCGGCCGAGGCCATCTGCGCCGCCACCATCAACGGCGCTCAGGCCCTGCGCTGCGCGGATCGCGTCGGCTCGATCGAAGCCGGCAAGCAGGCCGATCTGATTGTTCTGGATGTGCCGGACTACCGGGAGATTCCTTACCGTTTTGGCGTGAACCAGGTGTACATGACCATAAAACGGGGCGTGGTGCTGTGTCAGCAGGCGGAGGTGCAGTGGCCGGAGGAGTAAGCTGAGGAGGTAGCGTGGCCAGAAAATTAGTCGAGTGCGTGCCGAATTTTTCCGAGGGGCGCGATGCGGAGAAGGTGAATGCGCTGGCGGAAGCCGTGCGCTCGGTCCCCGCAGTGGTGTTTCTGGATCAGGAACTGGACGCGGACCACAATCGCTCGGTGCTGACGTTTGCCGGTCCGCCGGAAGCCGTCAGCGAGGCAGCCTTGCGGGCGGTCGGGAAAGCGGTCGAGCTGATCGATCTGAATTTTCACACCGGGGTTCACCCGCGCATCGGGGCCGCTGACGTGGTTCCGTTCGTCCCGGTGGAAGGCGTCACGCTGGAGGAATGCGCCCGCCTCGCCGAACGGGTGGGGGAAGAGATCTGGCGGCGCTTCGAGGTCCCGGTCTACTTCTATGAGGCGACCGCGCGCCGGCCCGACCGGGTGAATCTGGAGAACATCCGCCGGGGCCAGTTCGAAGGCCTGCGCGAGGAAGTGCTGACGGACCCGGAGCGCGCGCCCGATGTAGGCGAGCCGCGCCTGCATCCCACCGCCGGGGCCATCGTGGTAGGGGCGCGCAAGTTTCTGATCGCTTACAACATCAACCTGAACACTCCCGATGTTGAAGTCGCCAAGGCGATCGCGCGGGCCGTCCGCTTTTCATCCGGGGGATTCCGCTACGTCAAAGCCATGGGCGTTCCGTTGAGTTCCCGCAACATGGTCCAGGTGTCGATGAATCTGACGGATTTCGAGCAGACGCCCGTACATCGGGTCCTCGAAGCGGTGCGGGTGGAAGCGGAACGCTACGGCGTCAGTGTGGCGGGCAGCGAGATCGTAGGGCTCGATTCCCAAGAAGGCCCTGGAGATGGCGGCGGAGTACTACCTGCGCTGCGAGAATTTTCATCCCGAGATGGTGCTGGAGAACCGTCTGGCGGAGGCCGTCTCGCCGGCCGGATTGAACGAGTTCCTGGAAGCGCTGGCGGCGCCCACGCCGGCGCCGGGGGGCGGGAGCGCGGCGGCAGCAGCGGGCGCCATGGCCGCGGCCCTGGGCGCGATGGTGGCGGGCCTGGCCAAGCGGCGCGAACACGATTTCGAAGGCGACCGCCGATTCCTGGCGGAGGCCGTGGAGCGGGATGCGGCGGCGTTCAAGGCGGTGCTGGCGGCCTACAAGATTCCCAGGGACGAACGTGCGCCCTATGTCGAGACGGCGCTGCACAAGGCCGCCCTGGTGCCCCTGGAGGTGGCCGAGCAGGTTTCCAGCTTGCAGGACCGGCTGGAGGTCCTGGAGCGGGAAACGCCCTCGAAGTTCACCTCCGACCTGGAGACCGCCCGCGCCCTGGCCCAGGCGGCGCTCACCGGCGCGCTCGCCAACGTCCGCATCAACCTCGAGTCGATTGGGGATCCAGCCTTCCGCCAGGAGCTGCTGGACCGCCTCGAGGCGCTGAAACCGGCCTAGCCAGACGGCATCGGTTTTCGAACCTTTTTCCGGCCTCATCCGTACATAGCAGTATGCGAGACGTGTGGGCCGACCTGCGATATGCGGTGCGGACACTCGGGCGCTCGCCGCTGTTCGCCACCGTTGCCATCCTGTCCCTGGCGCTGGGGATTGGCGCTAACACGGCCGTTTTCACCCTGCTCGACCAGGTGGTTCTGCGCTTGCTGCCGGTAAAGAATCCCCAGGAACTGGTGCTGTTGACGTCACGCGGGTCTCACTACGGCAGCAACACGGGTGCGAATGCGCTCTCCTATCCCATGTACAAGGACTTCCGCGACCAGAACCAGGTGTTCAGCGGCGTGCTCTGCCGCTACATGCTGCCGCTGAGCGTCGGCGTCGAGGGCCAGACCGAGCGGCTCGCCGGCGAGCTGGTCTCCGGCAACTACTTCGAGGTGCTGGGCGTCGGAGCCGCCATCGGCCGGACCATCACGCCTGATGACGACCGAGAATCGGGGGCCCAGCCGGTAGCGGTGCTGAGCTACGACTACTGGCTCGAGCGCTTCAACAGCGACCCGCAGATCGTCGGCAAGGAACTGATCGTCAACGGCCACAAGCTGACCATCATCGGAGTGAGCGAAAAGGGCTTTGACGGAACCGAGGTCGGTTTCCCGCCGAAAATGCGCATTCCCGTGGCCATGAAAAAGGAGATGACTCCGGGCTGGGGAGTCTACAGCCTGGAGAATCGCCGCGGCCGCTGGGTAAACGTGTTTGGCCGGCTGAAACCGGGCGTCAGCCTGACCCAGGCCAAGGCCTCGCTACAGCCCTTGTTCCACTCCATCCTGGAGATGGAGGTGCAGCAGAAGGAGTTCTCCCGCGCCTCGCCCTACACCAAGCAGCAGTTTCTGAAGTCCTGGATGGACGTGCTCCCCGGCGCCCGCGGGCGCTCCATGTTGCGCCGCGAAGTCGAAACGCCGCTCTGGGTGCTCATGGCGCTGGTCGGCTTCGTGCTCCTGATCGCTTGCGCCAACGTGGCCAACCTGCTGATGGCGCGGGCCAGCGGACGCAGGAAGGAGATCGCCGTCCGCCTGGCGGTGGGCGCCGGGCGTCTCCGCCTGCTTCGCCAGTTGATGGTGGAGAGTCTGCTGCTGGCCCTCCTCGGAGGCGCGCTGGGCGTGCTGCTGGCCGTCTGGGGTGACCGGCTGCTGCTCAGCTTTTTGCCGGCTGACATTCCAATCCGGATTTCCACCACCCCGGACCTGCGCATCTTCGCCTTTACGTTCGCGGTGTCCGTGCTGACGGGCATCCTGTTCGGGCTCGCTCCCGCGCTCCAGGCGACGCGGGTGGATCTGCACTCGGCGCTGAAACAGGAGGGCGCGGCGGTTGCCGGAGGCGGGCACGCCGGTCTTCGCAAGGCGCTGGTAGTCACACAGGTGGCGCTGTCCCTGCTGCTGTTGATCGGCGCCAGCCTGTTCATCCGCTCGCTCCGCAACCTGCGGAACCTCGATCCGGGCTTTCGCACCGAGAACGTCGTCGCCTTCTCCGTGGACCCGATTCTGAGCGGCTATACCCAGCAGCAGGCCAAGCTCTTCTACCAGCAGCTCACCGAAAGGCTCCAGGGAATCCCGGGCGTCGAATCCGCTGCGCTGGGACTGGTGCGTGTCCTCGACCGCAGCAGGTGGGACAGTACGGTCACCGTCGAGGGCTATGAGCCCAAGCCCGGCGAGGACATGAACCCCAATTACAATGCCGTTTCACCCGGCTACTTCGCCACCCTCGGCATCCCCATGCTGGCGGGCCGCGACTTCACCCTGGCCGACGGGAGCAGCAAGAACAGGGTCGGCATCGTCAACCAGAAGTTCACCCAGCGCTACTTCGGAGACCGCAACCCCATCGGCCGCCATTTCGGATTCGGAGGCGACCCCGGCGCCAAGACCGATATCGAGATCGTGGGTGTGATCAAGGATGCCAGGTACATGAACATGCGGGAAGAGATTCCTCGGCAGGTCTTTGTTGACTTCCAACAAGAGCGTGGCGTCCTTGCGATGACGGCGTACGTTCGTGCGCGACTGGATTCGCGCCAAGTCGAGGCAGCGATCCGCCGTGCGGTTCACGACCTGGACTCCAACCTCCCCGTTTACGATATGCGCACGCTCGAAACGCAACTCGACCTGTCGCTCGCCGTCGAGCGCATGATCGCCTTCCTCTCCAGCGTGTTCGGTTTTCTGGCGACGCTGCTCGCCGCCCTCGGTCTGTACGGGGTGATGGCCTACAATGTGGCGCGCCGGACTCGCGAGATCGGCGTCCGGATGGCGCTGGGCGCATCCAACCGAGGGGTCGCCTGGCTGGTGATGAAAGAGGTGCTGCTCCTGCTCGGCGTGGGCATCGCCATCGCCCTGCCCTGCGCCTGGGGCCTCACCCGATTCGTTCAGGCGCAACTGTACGGCATCACTCCGACCGACCCGCTGAGCCTCGCGCTAGCGACCCTGTCACTGGCAGCCGTCGCCGCCCTGTCCGGCTACCTCCCCGCGTTCCGCGCCTCCCGCATCGACCCCATTCAAGCGCTGAGGTACGAGTGAGCCAGGCTGGTTCAGGAGGTGCTCCGCATCGAGCACGATCGCCCGTCGCCACCAGCGTAGAATTGAGGTAGTGCCGGTCACCATCGAGGCGAAACCACCGCGGCCGTCCTGGTTGAAGGCGCCGGCGCCGGCGGGCGAGAATTACCGCGAGCTGAGGGCGCTGGTGACGAGGCTCGGGCTGCACACGGTCTGCGAGAGCGCGGCCTGCCCCAACGTCGGGGAGTGCTGGAGTCACCGCAGCGCCACGTTCATGATCCTCGGCAACGTCTGTACGCGGCGCTGCGGTTTCTGCGCGGTGCGGAAGGGCGCGCCGCTGGCGGCGGACTACGACGAGCCGCGGCGCGTGGCCCAGGCGGTGGCGGCCCTGGGCCTGCGATACGCCGTCATCACCAGCGTCAACCGGGACGACCGCAAAGATGGCGGCGCGGAGCTGTTCGCGCTCACCATTCGCGCCATCCGGGCGGGCGTGCCGGGCTGTCGGGTGGAGGTCCTCACGCCCGACTTTCAGGGCTCGCACGCCGCCGTGGACCTGGTGCTGGAGGCCGCGCCGGACGTCTTCAGCCATAACCTCGAGACCGTGCCGCGGCTGTATCGCCAGGTGCGGCTGGGTGCGCGTTACGAGCGCTCGCTCGACATCCTGGTGTATGCCAAGCGCATGCGCCCGGAGATTCCCGCCAAATCCGGCCTGATGCTGGGACTCGGCGAGAGCGTCGAAGAGGTGCTGGAGGTAATGCGCGACCTGCGCGTGCAGAGCGTGGACATTCTGACGCTGGGCCAGTATCTGCGGCCCTCCCCGAAGCACCTTCCCGTCCTCCGTTATGTGCCCCCGGAAGAGTTCGCCGACCTGGGCCGCCGGGGGCGCGAGATGGGTTTTCTGCACGTGGAAGCCGGGCCGCTGGTGCGCAGCTCTTACCGCGCGGCGGAAGCGGTCTGAGCGGCGGCGCTCCGAATCTGGTAACCTGTCCCCCTCGGAGGTAATCGCCATGCCAAAGACCACCAAGCCGCCGGCGCGGCCGAAACGTGCCCGGGCCGAGGTACAGCAGCAGTATGCGGAGATTCGCGAAGAAGTCGCCCTCGCCAAGGAAACCGCGGACGTGAAGGCCGAGGAGGTGCGAACACTTAAGGAGGCCGAGCTCCGCCAGTCGGTGGAGGGGGTCTCGGTGGAGGGAGTGGTGCAGCGGATTTCGGCACTCGGCCTCGAGATCTCCAAGGCGCTCTCGGAGATTTCCGGAAAGCTGGTCGAGGAGGTCAACCGGCTGGCCTCGGTCCGCGAGGCGTTAGCGCTGGAGACGCAGGAGCTCGAGCGGCTCCACAAGATCGACGTGGCGGCCACGGCGCTGGACCAGCTCGTCCAGGATTACCAGCGGGAAAAGGAAGGGCTGGAAGCCGACGTCGCGGCCCGGCGCGCGGCCTGGGAAGAGGAGATCCGCACCACCGAGCGCGATCGGAAGGAGCTGGAAGAGACCCTCAAGAAGCAGCGCCAGCGCGAAATCGAGGAGTACGAGTACAAGAAAGCGCTGGAGCGCAAGAAAGCTCAGGACAAGTACGACGAGGAAGTCCGGCTCCAGGAAAAGCAAAACCGGGAGAAGCAGGAAACCCTCGACAAGAGCTGGAAACAGCGCGAGGCGGCCCTCAAGGAGCAGGAACAGGAACTCATCCGGCTGAGGACGGAAGCGGCGGACTTCCCCGCGCGCCTCGAGAAGGAAGCCGAACAGGCCGCGACCGAGGCGGCGCGCGCAGCCGGGCTGAGGTTCGAGCAGCAGATTGTCCTGATGAAGAAAGACGCGGAGGCCGAGAAGCGGCTGGCGGAGCTTCGAATCCAGGCGCTGGAGGAGAACCTGGCTCGCCAATCGGCTCACACCGCGGCGCTGGAGAAACAGCTCGCCGAGGCCAAGCAGCAGGTCCAGGAGATCGCCGTGAAAGCCATCGAGGGCGCCTCGGGCGCCAAGGCGCTGGCACATGTAAACCAGATCGCGATGGAGCAGGCCAAGACCCGTGTGACGCAGTCGTAACCCCGTGGTCCTGTAAGATAAAAGATCAGGACAATACGGGAGGGTTTCGATGCGATGGCGATTTGTGCTGGCCGCGCTGGTGACTCTATCAATCGGGCTGGGGGACACGCTCACCCTGCGCGACGGCAGGACGGTGCAAGGTTCCTATCTGGGGGGCAGCCCGCGGCAGATCCGCATGCTGGTGGGGGAGCGGGTGGAGACCTTCAACGTGAGCGAGGTTTCCAGCTTGCAGTTTGAAGCGGCGGCGCCTGCGCCGCAGCCGCAGGAGCGGCGTCAGATCCTGCGCCCGGAGCCTTCCATCCCAGCCGCTGCTGCGGCGGCCAGCGCGCCTAACGAGATTCCCGCCGGCACCGCTATCACCATCCGGATGATAGATGACGTGGATTCCACCGTGCACCGTCCGGGCCAGAGCTTCCGCGCCAGCGTGGACGAGCCGGTGGTGATTGGCGACCGCACTCTGATTCCACGCGGGGCCGACGTCACGACCAAGCTGGTGGAAGTGAAAGATCCGGGCAAATTGAAGGGCGGCGGGGAGCTAACCCTGGAGGTGTTCTCGATCACGGTGGACGGCAAGACGGTGGAGGTCCGCACGCCGGGAGTGACCACCACCGGCCAGTCCCGCACCAAACAGAGCGGCGCGGTGATCGGCGGCACGGCCGCGTTGGGCGCCATTATCGGCGCGATCGCCGGGGGCGGCAGAGGTGCGGCCGTTGGCGCTGTTTCCGGCGCGGGCGCCGGCACCGCTATCCAGGTGTTGACTCAGGGTACCCGGGTGCGCGTTCCCTCGGAAACCCGCCTGACGTTCACTCTCCAGGAACCGATTCGCTTATGAGAGGCCTGACACTGCTTGCCATGCTGGCATCGACGGGCGGCCCGGTTGCGGCGCAACCCTTGATTGAAGGGAACCCGAAAAGCGCGGTCCGGGTGATCATCTACGAGGATCTGCAATGCTCCGACTGCGCTGCGTTCCGGCGCATGCTGGACGAGAAACTGCTGCCGCAGTATGGCTCGAAGGTGGCCTTCGAGCACCGCGACTTTCCGCTGGCCCGGCACGCTTGGGCGCGCAAGGCCGCCGTCGCCGCCCGCTTTTTCCAGGAGACTGACCCGGAGCTGGCCCTGAGCTTCCGCCGGCACATGATGGCCGACATCAAGGGGATCACCAAGGCCGGCTTTGAGGAAAGCCTCGCCGCTTTCGCCAAGAGCCACGGAGTGGATCCCGCAAGAGCTGCGGCGGCGCTGGCGGATTCCCGCCTGGCGGCGCTGGTCGAGAAAGATTTCCAGGAAGGCGTGGCGCGTGGAGTCTCGAGAACGCCAACCGCCTTCGTCAACGGGACACCGTTTATCGAGACCTTCACCTACGAGGAGATCTCGAAGGGCATCGAGGCGGCTCTGGCCGAGGTGAAATGAGCACCGTGACAGAAAAACCAGTTGCCATAATTACCGGGGCCAGCCGCGGCATTGGGCGGGGCATCGCCATCGAACTCTCCAGCAGCCACCAGGTGATCGCCACTTACAGGGGACGGCGCGACGCCGCGGAATCGCTCCGCCAGCAGACCGGGGCGGAGATCTTTCAGTGCGACGTGAGCTCGTCGAGCGACCGAAAGGCGCTGATCGAGTTCGCGCGCCAGCGCTTCCCCCGCCTGGATCTGCTGGTGAACAACGCCGGCATGGCGCCGCGCGAGCGGCGCGATATTCTGGAAGCCACCGAGGAAAGCTTCGATGAGCTGATCGCCACCAACCTGAAAGGCCCCTATTTTCTCACCCAGCTTGCGGCGCGGTGGATGATCGAGCAGGGAGCGGGCCGGATTGTGTTCGTGACCTCGCTCTCCTCTTACGCGGCCTCCATCAACCGCGGCGAGTATTGCATGTCGAAAGCCGGGCTGAGCATGGCGGTAGCGCTATGGGCGCAGCGGCTGGCGGGGAGCGGGGTCAAGGTCTTCGAGATTCGCCCGGGCATCATTCGCACCGACATGATCGCCGCCGTCGAGAAACTCTACGAAGAGCGCATTGCAGGCGGGCTGCTGCCCCAGAAGCGCATGGGTGAGCCGCGCGACGTGGCCCTGGCGGTGCGCGCCATCGCCGACGGCCTGCTGGACTACTCGACCGGCCAGGCGCTGAACGTGGATGGCGGATTCCACTTGCGCAGCTTGTAAGACATCCTCGACTGGCCGACTGTGGCGGTGTTTGAGACCGTGAAGAGGTTGCGGACCGTGGTCCACGGCCTGCTGCCCGCCGAAGCGCGCCCTTGAGCGGCACGTGATATAAGTAAAGGTTCGCTCACCAAGGAGTCTTCATGAGGAAGAAACTCTTCTATGGGTGGTGGGTGACCGCCGCCACTTTCATCACCTTCGGGCTCTCGGTCGGGTTGCCCTACTACAACATCTCGTTCTTCTATGACTACTTTGAGAAAACCTTCGGGTGGACTAAGGCACAGATCACCTTCGGGTTCCCGCTGGCGGCGCTGCTGACGATCTGGGTGGGCCCGGTGCTGGTGCCGAAGTTCAGCCCGCGCCGGCTGATCGTAGTGGGCACCGGGCTGACCTGCCTGGCCTTTCTGGGCTTCGGCAACATGGGCAGCAACCTCTGGTTCTACTGGGGCATGTGGTTCGTCTACACGGTGGGCTACCTTCTCTCCGGCCCGATTCCGCACCAGATCATCATTTCGCAGTGGTTCCGCAGGCGGCGGGGTACAGCCATGGGCGTGCTCTACGTGGGCGTGGGCCTGATCGGCTTTCTGGGTTCATTCATCGTCAAGCCGCTGGCGGAAAAACTCAACTTTCATGCTGCTCTGATGATTATGGGCGTCATGCTGCTTCTGGCCTGGCCACTGGCGATCTTCGTACACCGGGACCGGCCCGCGGAAAAGGGCCTGTATCCGGATGGCGCCGACACCCCGCCTGCCGAGATTTCTCTCGAACCCTGCAGCTTCCGGTACCTGTTGGGCCGCTACTCGTTCTGGCTGCTCCTGCTCGGCAGCGCCTGCTCGATCGGCTCAATCGGAGCGGTCAACTTCCACATGAAGCTGGTCTTTCAGGACCAGTTGGACAACCGCAGCAAAGACTTTCAGCAAGCCAAGGCTCTGGCTGTCAGATACGGCGTGGCCAAGGGAGAGCCGGATAGGACAGTTGCGGAACTCAAACCGCTGGAGGGTTACATCCGCGAACGCGGCCTGCGGCAGGCTGAATTGACCAGAATCACCCAGCAGCCGCAGTTGTTGCATGGCTATGCCCGGCAACACGGAATCGCAGACTCCCAAATGCCCCTCCTCATGGAAGCTCTGAAACGTCTGCTGAGCTGGTTGCAGGAGCTGCTGAATTCCGCCTGGCGCGCGGCTTCGATGATCATCCTGGCGTCCAGCATCGGGGGGCGCCTGGTGATTGGCGGGCTGTCGGACAAGTTCAACAAGAAGCGGGTGATGGTGCTGAGTTACTTCCTCTCGGCCATGACCATCCCGCTGCTGCTGTGGGCCACGCCGCCGGACACGCCCTGGCCGTTCGCGCTGCTGTTCGGCTTTGCCATGGGCGCCGACTACATGCTCATCCCGCTGATGGCGGCCGAGCAGTTCGGAGTAAATTCGCTGGCCCGCTGCATGGCCATCATCCTGCCGGTGAACACCATCGCGCAGACCTGGTTCCCCTATTTTGTCTCGCTGCTGCGGGAGAGCTACGGAGATTACTGGATTGCCATGGGAGTGGTCTTCTTCGTGGCCCTGCTGAGCGGAGTTTCGATCGCGCTGCTACCCCGGCGCGAGAAGGAAGATGCGGTGCTCCGGCCGCAGGGCGCTCAGCGGGCTGCCAACAAGGGCTGAGGCGCTGAGAAGCGCCCGCAACTTGGTCGCCGTTCGCGTAAGCTGTCCTTATGCGAATGCGCGGATCGGTCTTTCCGTTGGTCCTTGCGACTTGCCTTGCTGGCCTCCTGCCGGCTCAGCAGCGCTACGATCTGGTGGTGTACGGGGGGACTGCCGGGGGAGTGATTACGGCGGTGGCCACGGCCCGCCAGGGCGCCAAGGTGGCTCTGCTCGAACCGGGCCGCCATCTGGGTGGCATGGTCTCCGGCGGCCTGGGCAAGACCGATCATGGCAAGAAGGAAACCATCGGCGGCCTCTCGCTCGAATTCTTCAAACGAGTCGGGCGGCATTACGGGGAGGAAATCACCTGGTATTTCGAGCCACACGTGGCCGAGCAGGTCTTTCAGGAAATGATCCGGGAGGCCGGGGTGCAGGTCTTCTACCAGCACCGGCTGAAGGAACGGGGCGGCGTGCGCAAGAAGGGCAAACAGATCGTGGAGATCGTGATGGAAGACGGCGCCTCGTTCCGGGCCAAGGTCTTTGCGGATGCGACTTACGAGGGTGACCTGCTGGCGCAGGCCGGCGTCTCCTACACCTCGGGACGGGAGGGCGCTTCCCAGTACAACGAGTCACTGGCGGGGGTGCGCCCCACCGACCGCAATCACATGTTCGAGGTGCGCGTAGCGGCGCGCGACGCCGGCGGACAACTGCTGCCGGAGGTCAACCCCGGCCCCCGCGGCGAACTGGGGGCCGCGGACCAGAAAGTCCAGGCCTACAACTTTCGCATGTGCCTTTCCAAAGACACGAACAACCAGGCGCCTCTCCCCAGGCCCGCCAACTACGATCCCAGGCGCTACGAGCTGCTGGCGCGGCTCATCCGGGCGCTCAGGGAGCGCGATGGCAGGCCGCCGCGCATGAATCAGCTCATGATCGTCTCTCCTCTCCCGAACGATAAAGCGGACATCAACAACTACGGCGCGTTCTCGACCGATTGCATCGGCAAGAGCTGGGATTACCCGACCGCCTCTTACAAGCGGCGCGCCGAGATCTGGCAGGATCACATCGACTACGTGGCCGGCTTCTTCTACTTTCTGGCGCACGATCCGCAGGTCCCGCAACCCTTGCAAGAGGAAATCAATCGTTGGGGGCTGGCCAAGGACGAATTCACCGATGCGAATCACTGGCCGCACCAGCTCTACGTGCGCGAATCCCGGCGCATGGTGGGCGACTTCGTCATGACCCAAAGGGACATTCAAACGGAACTGACCAAGGAGGACGCCATCGGCATGGGTTCTTACAACAGCGATTCGCACAATGTCCAGCGCTATGTCACCGAGGATGGCTCGGTGCAGAATGAGGGCAACATGGAGGTGCCGGTCACTCCTTACCAGGTCCCGTACCGGGTCATGCTATCGAAGCGAAAGGAATGCGCCAACCTGCTGGCGCCGGTGTGTCTGTCGGCCAGCCACGTGACCTACTCGACCCTGCGGATGGAGCCGGTCTACATGATCATCGGGCAGGCCGCCGGAGTAGCGGCCAAGATGGCCATCGACAGCGGCAAGCCGGTCCAGGACATCGACACCCGCGCGCTGACTGCGAGGCTCCGGGCGCAGGGCGCGGTGCTGGAGTGGGTCAAGAAATGAGCTGCAAGTTTTGCCAGATCGTCGCCGGCGGCATTGCGTGCGATATTGTCTTGGAAGACGCGATGTCGCTGGCCTTCCTGGATCACCGCCCTTTGTTTCCGGGCCACTGCCTGCTGGTCCCCAAAGAGCACATCGAGACGCTGGCGGATGTGCCGGTGAACCTCCTGGCGCCTCTGTTCTGGAACGCCCGCCTGCTGGCGCGGGCCGTGGAAATCGGTCTCGGAGCCGAGGGCTCCTTCGTGGCCATCAACAACCGGGTCAGCCAGAGTGTGCCTCACTTCCACATCCATGTCGTTCCCCGCCGCCGCAAGGACGGCCTGAAAGGCTTCTTCTGGCCGCGCCAGACCTACCAGGACCCGGAATCTGTTTCAAACGTTTTGCGGGCCCTCGGGCGGCCATCGAGCGAGTTCGTCAAGACCAGAGATAGAGAGAGTAGCCAGGCCAGATTTGCCCCCGGACTGGACGCGTGAACGGAAGTGTCCGCCGGGCAGTATGCCAAGGGGGGATCCTGGATAAAATAGAAGTTCTCATGAACATGAAACTGTGTGTCGCTCTGGCGCTGTCGTGTGGCGCCACCCTGTGTGGCCAGAATCAACCTGCTGCTCCGCAAGTGCTGAAGCCGCAGGCGTACGTCCGCCGGTTCTCGGTGGGCGCGACGCTCAGCGTGCTGGGCCTGAGCCTGGTGCCGAACCGCGGGTTGAGTAATGTCACCACGAGTCCGGCCGTAGACGCCGTGTACACCACAGAGGCGCTGACGCGCCGGGTCGGCTTCGGCCTCACGATTCAGGGAGCGGTTACCCAGCATTTTGCGGTGAACGCAAGCCTGCTTCGACGGCGCATCGGCTATAAGATGAACAGCGACATCTACACGGGCACGGATAATCCAATTACTTCGGCAGACGAACGCACTCACACGGTTCGCAACGAAGATACGCGCGCCAAGCTGTCTGACGTGCCGGTAGTGGTGCGCTACTACCACCCGGGGCGTTTCCAGCGCGGCCCGCACTGGTTCGTCGAGGGCGGAGGCGTTCTGCGAAGAGTATTCGGCATCAAGACCTCGATCGATACGACCGTCGGTTCCAAGGCCACCGAGTGTTGCGATGTGACGCCGGC
Organism: uncultured Acidobacteriota bacterium; assembly: GCA_963725415.1. Classification (GTDB taxonomy): domain Bacteria; phylum Acidobacteriota; class Terriglobia; order Bryobacterales; family Bryobacteraceae; genus CAVRZY01. The sequence goes on from CAVRZY010000132.1 coordinate 14,404, forward strand.
CAAGCCCGCGCAGCGAACCGTGCGCGGCTTCGTGGCCGGCGCCGGCGTGCAGTTGATCGACCCGGTCGGAATCCGGGTGGTGCCGGAGGTGCGCTACACTCGCTGGCTGAGCGCGACGTTCAGTTCTTTTTCAACCTTCACCCGGCGCGATCAGGTGGAGGGAATGATTTCGCTGACGTTCTGACGCAGCGCGTCCGCGCTTGTCATCTGAATCTCCCATAGCGCAGGGCCAGGGCTGGCAGGACCAGCAGGTTGAGAAGGGTCGAGGTGGCCAGGCCGCCCAGGATCACGAGGGCCATGGGGCCTTCGATTTCGCGGCCGGGCTGTCTGCTTCCCAGGGCCAGGGGCAGCAGGCCGAGGGCCGTCACGAGAGCCGTCATGAGGATGGGCGAGAGGCGCTCGGAGGCGCCCCGCAGGGCCGCTTCCAGCCCCCAGGTCATGCCTTCCTGCGGTCACCAGGTGCTCGAAGTGCGAGATCAGCATGATGGAATTGCGGGTGGTGATCCCGAACAGGGTGACGAAGCCGACCAGCGATCCCACCGTCAGCCAGCCGCCGGTGAGGAAAACGGCCAGGACGCCACCGACCAGGGCGAAGGGCAGGTTGGCAAGCACCAGCAGCAGGTTCCGGGCAGTGCGAAACACCATCGACAAAAGCAGCACGATTCCTACTCCGGCAATGAGCGAGTGCAGCAGGATCTCGCGTTGCGCCTGGGCGCGCGCTTCGGCTGCCCCGGTGAAGACCGGGTAGACGCCGGAGGGAAACCGGACCGCTCGAATCTTGCGTTTGGCCTCGGCGACGAAGGAGGCCACGTCCCTGCCGCGCACGTTGCAGGTCACAGACTGGCGGCGGCGCGCGCCGTCGTGCACGATCATGAAGCGGCCGCTGGCGGGGAAGACGTCCACCAATTCGCCCGCCGGCAGACTGAGCCCTTCCGAATTGTGAAGCATCAGCGAGCCGATGTTCTCCGGGTCTCTTCTGGCTTTCTCCTCCAGGATCACCGCCACGTCGAAGACGCGGTTGGCCTCATAGGTCTGCGCGACTACTGTTCCCTGGTAGGCCGTCTGGACCGCCTCCAGCACATCCACGGGATGAAAGCCGAACTGCTTGAGGCGCTCGGGGCGAAGCCGGACCACGTACTGGGGCACGCCGGGCGGCGATTCGACCTGCACGTCCACGGCGCCGCGTATCGAAGAAACGACTTGCGCCACTTCTTGCGCCTTGCGGTCCAGCACCTCCAGGTCGTCGCCGAAGACCTTGATGGCGACTTCCGCGGTGAGGCCGGAGAGCACCTCCTCGATGCGCTCGGTCAGGAAGGGCTTGATGGCGAAGTACACGCCCGGGAATTTCGAGAGGGCCTGCGCGGATCTGGCCCTGCACCTGTTCGCCTTCTTCACCGGAAAGCGGTTTGAGGTCCACGTGGAATTCGCTGTAGTGCGGCCCCCAGGTGTCGTCGGCGCATTTCGGCGCGGCCGACTTGCTGGGCCACGGAGCGCGATGTTGCGGGTCGTCCTTGAGCAGCTCGAGCGTGACGGCGCGTCCCAGGCGCAGGGATTCCTCCAGCGAGGTGCCCGGGAACCGCCGCCATGTGGAGGATGAAGTGCCCTTCCGGAACTCCGGCAGGAAGGCGCCTCCGAAAAAGGGGATGGCCGCCGCCGCGCCCGCGCACAGCGCCAAAGCCGCGCCGATGACCTGCTTGGGCCGCCGCGCTGTCAGCTCGAGGAATTGCCGGTAGCGCGCTTTCAAGGCCGCGCAGGAAGCGCGGCTCGACAGCGCGCTTGGCGGCCCCGGCCAGCAGCGCATAGGAGAGCGCGGGAGTGACGGTGAGCGCCACCCCGAGCGAGGCCAGAATAGCCAGAATGTACGCCAGCCCCAGCGGCGCGAACAGCCTTCCCTGAAGTCCCGACATGGTCAGTACCGGCAGGAAGACCAGGACCACCACGAAGGTGGCGTAGACCACGGCGCTGCGAACCTCCAGCGACGCCTCCAGGACCACGCGGAACAGGGAGCGTCCGTTGCCGCTGCTCTCCCGCAGGCGGCGAAAAATGTTCTCGACGTCGATGATGGCGTCATCGACCACCTCGCCGATGGCGATGGCCAGGCCGCCCAGTGTCAGCGTGTTCAGGGTGATCCCCAGCCGGTCCAAGACAATCACCGCAACTAGCAGCGACAGCGGAATGGCGGTGAGCGAAATGAAGGCGGTCCGCAGATTGAACAGGAACAGGAACAGCACCACTGCTACCAGGACTCCGCCCAGCAGCAGCGACGTGGTGACGTTGTGGATGGCGCGTTGAATGAAACTAGCGGGGCGGAACAAGTCAGGATGGAGCCTGATCTGCGCCGCGCCCAAGGCAGGTTTCAGCTCCTCGAGCGCCCGCTCGATGGCCTGGGTGACCTCGATGGTGTTGGCGCCGAACTGGCTGGAGACGATCAGCATCACGCCGGGCTGAGCCCCAATGGCGGCATCTCCGATCTTGGGTTCCGGCGCCTCGACCACGCGGGCCAGGTCTTTGAGGCGGACCGCGAGGCCGCCGGGTCGCGCCAGCGCCACTTCGCCCATCTCTGCCGGGGTGAGGGCCTGGCCCCTGGTCTGGAGCACGACGCGTTGCGCGGGGGTGTCGATGAATCCAGCGCCGCGCACGCCGGTGGCTTTGCGGGCCGCCGCGAGCACGTCCTCGATCGTCAGGCGGTAGGCCAGCAGCCGCTCCGGCATCACCTGGATCTGAATCTGCCGCACCTCGCCGCCGAAGGCCACTACCTTGGCGACGCCGGGCACTCCCAGCAACAGCGGCCGCAGGGTCCAATCGGCGAAGGTGCGAAGCTCCATCGCCGAGCGCGTTTCCGAGGTGAGTCCCACGGCCAGCATCATGCTGGTGGCGCTGGTGAGCGGCGCGATGACCGGCGGCTTGACGCCCTGCGGGATCTGGCCGGCGATTTCAGAGAGCCGCTCGCTGACCATCTGGCGCGCCCGGAAGATGTCGGCGCCCTGGCGGAAGATGGCGGTGACCACCGAGAGGCCCTGGATGGATTGCGAGCGGATCGAATCCAGGTTTCCGACTCCGTTGACGGCGTTCTCGACGGGGCGCGTGACCAGCGCCTCGACTTCCTCCGGGGACAGGCCCGGGGCTTCGGTCTGAATCACCACTAGCGGCGGCGCGAACTCCGGATAAACGTCGAAGCGGGCGTGCAGGGCGGTGTAGATACCGTAGCCGATGACCACGCAGGCCAGCGCGATGACCACCCCGCGAAACCGGATCGAGAACTCAACCAGGCGCCGGAGCATTACCGTTTCGCTTCTTCCTCACCCACCTGGATCTGCGACTTCAATTCTTCGGAGAGCAGCGTCTGCGCGCCCGTCACGACGATGCGCTGGCCCGGCTTGAGACTGCCGGTAAACCAGCCCTTTTCGGTCGAGCGCTCCAGGGCAATCTCGCGGCGTGAGAACTCGCCCGTACCGGCCTCGATGTAAGTCCAGGCCACGCCAGCGAATCGCACCAGCGCGGAGCGCGGCACCACCACGCCCTGACGCGGCGCGCCAGGCACGCGCAGGTACGCGGTGACCGCCATGCCTGGCCTGAGGTTCAGGCCCGGGTTGTGAACGCGGAAGAGGAAGGGCTGGCCCTGGGTTCTCGGATCCACCACCGCGCCGAGCGAAACTCTTTCCCCGCGCAGAGGCCGATCGTCATGCCCGATGGCGATGATGCGGGCGGCCGAAACCGGCGCATGGATGCTTTGCCCGGCGGGGACCTCGACTCGTGCCAGGAGTTGGTCAAAGCGGGCCAGGCGCAGGATCGGCTGACCGCTCTCGACGGCTTCATCGGGCTGGGCCAGGATCTCGATCACCTGGCCTCCGCGCTCGACCGCCAGCGTTATTGGGCTTCCTGCTCCCGCCGCCAGCGCGGAGTCGATCAATCGCACTGCTTCGGCGGCGGCTTTGAGCCGCGCCTCTTCGCCCTTCACCCGGGCTTCGGCCTCCTGGAGAGCGCGGTCGGAGATGTTCTTGTCTTCGGCGTTGAGGGTTCTGGCGCGGGCCAAGGCAGCGCGTACCGCCGTCAGAGACGCGGCTGTCGCCTCCGTGTCTGCGCGGGCCGATACCAGGCGCTCCGCCAGATTGACCCGCTCGGCCGGGGCCAGCCGCGGCTCGAGCACGCCGACCACGCTGCCGGCCGCCAGGCTCTCTCCGAGAAGCGGCCAGGCCTGGGCCTTCGAGCGGCGCAGGGTTCCCGCCACCGGAGCGCGCAGCAGGAAGGACTGCGCGGGATCCTCCTGGAGACTTCCGTAGGCGGTCACTTCCTCCGGCAATGCAGCGGAGGCGAGCGCCTCGGTCTTCAGGCCGATGCGAGCCTGGGCCTGCGGATCCACCGTGACGATGGTTTCGCCGGAGGGCGCGCGCCGCACACGCGGCGGAATCTTGATGGTCTCGGCCTCTTCGGCCTCGCTGCTGCGCGCCGTTTTGAAGGCCCAGATGAACAGTGCGGCGATTGCTGCGACGAGAGCAACGCTCAGAGTCTTCTTCATGGTTTCCCTCGCGGTGAAAGCGGATGGTGAACTGCGTCTTCGAGCGCTCCGAGCGCGGCCTGCGCCTTGCTGAGCGCTTCGAGCCGCGCGCGGGCGGACACGGCGCGCTGCACCCGGATTCCCGTCAGCGCCAAGCGATCCGTTTCCCCAATCTCGACGGCGCGGCGGGTGGCCGCCTCCCGCCTCTGGTGAACTGTGACGAGCTGCGTCTCGGCCTGGGCCAGTTCGGCCAGCGCGGATTTGTACTGCGCCAGTCCCTTTTCGATCTCGCCGATAGCCTGGGCCTGCAAAGCCACGAAGCGCGCCGCGGCCTCCTCGCGCCGGGCCCTGGCTTCCCCAATCGGGCCGCGGTTGCGGTTGAAGATGGGCAGAGTCAGCGAGGGCCCAAGGGCGAACTTGTGATGGCCCTCATCGAACGAGTAACCGGGGTTCCACTGGATGTCGGGATACTGTTTGGCTACCTCGAGCTGAAGCGCGGTCTCCGAAACGGCGTACTCCATCAGTGCTCGCCGCACGTCCAGCCGGTTCAGCAGGCCCGCTCTCTGGACCGCCGCGAGCGGCAGGTCCTCCTGGCGCGGCGGCGTCTCGAATGCGGGCCAACCGAACTTCGTCCCCTCCAGCGCGGAAACGGGGACGCCGATGGCCCCCGCCAGGGTGACGCGCGTATCCGCCACCCGGCCCTGCGCCGCTCGGATCGCCAGTTGCGTGCTGCTCCACTCCGTAGTCGCTCGATCCACGTCCGGTCGCGAGACCTCGCCCGCGCTGAGCCGCTGCTCGAGGATCTTCACCGACTCCGCGCGCACCTGCGCCTCGGCTTCGAGCAGCTCCAGTTCCCGGACCGCCAGCAGATGATCGAGAAGAGCCGACCGCACGCGGCTGCGCACTCTCCAGCCCGCCTCGGCGAGTTCCAGCCGGGCGACTTCCGCCAGCCGCTGGGCCTGAAGAATGCGGTGGCCGCGCTTCCCTGCGGTCTCGACGGCGAAACCGGGATCGAAGTGAAACACAATTGGGGACTCAGGAGAATTTGTCCATCCGGCGCCGATTGAGAGCGAGGGATTGGGCCGTCCTCGCGCCGTCCTGATCGCCGCTTCCGCCGTCCCGACACGCGCCCGCGCAACAGCAAGCTCGGGGTTGTAGTATGAGGCGACCAGGGTAAGCGTCTCGATGTTCAACTGCGCCGGAGGCCACTGGGACGGCTTCGCCCCCGCGTTCGCCTCGACGAAGCTTCGCAGTCCCACGTCCGTCAGGCTACGCGCTCGATACTCCCGCTCCAGCCGCGGCGGCTCCAGCGGCTTAGGGTGATACTTCACGCAGCCGGTCAGAACACCGAGCGCGGCTACAACTGGTGTGAGCTTGGTCCGCAACAGTCCAGAATACGTACCGAACCCGGTCGGACAGATGACGGCAGGATTACGATTTCGTCATCGATTCGCGACATCGACAACCACGCGAGATGTTCCTACGCGCCGCTCAAGCAATGCTTCGGCGGACTCACTAATGCTCTGAAGGCTGCCGGACTCGACCCGCCCGGCTTCCACCGACACATACCGGAGCATGAGTTGGTGGACGAGCTAGAGAGGATATGGGAGAAGGCTCTTTCGCGGGATGGGCGTCGCCCCTACAGGCAGGACCTCGCTCGATGTGGATCCAGGTTTTCGCAAGGGCCCTACTATCGACGCTGGGGGGCGTGGATCCGGGCTTGCGAGGCAGTTCTGGATCGATATTGGAGCAAAGAAGACGAAGCTTTCGTGGCCGAGGTGCCGGAGTCTCCCGGGATCCGTCGCCCACGGTCCCACCCAAGAGGCGGCGCTTACTAGCGCGCAGGAAGCGATCCGCCTCTGGATCGACACGGCGAAGGAGTCTGGCGATCCGATCCCGGAACCTAAAGGCCGTCGCTTGATTTTCGCCTGACATGGGACCGTCTAACTGGCCGCTCCAGGCGACGGTCGAGAGCAGGCCGCCCCTTAGTACTCCATCTCACAGATACGGTCACGTATCTGATCGTGCTGTAGCGCGCGCACTCGTGCCTGCCGCGCCGAGACTCTTCTCAACGCCTGTGGCGGGTGGAGACGAGTCTCGACCCAGCAGCCTGAAGGCCGCGCCACACAGTCACTGAATACGTCACAGTAATTGCGAATCACAGTACTTAGGCGTCATGCACTCCGTTGGCGGCGACGGGGGATCATGGGCGCAGGAGTGGTCAAATGCGAGGTTGGAAGAGCGAGCGATCCGGTCAGGGCAGGCGCGCCGAAGGGCGAAAGCTTTTCCAGTCGTTGCTCTCGCTGCCCAGGAACACCTCCGATCTCTGCGAAATCATTGACGAGGCCGGCTCTCTCTTGATCCAGTTCGGCGCCTGCAAAGATGGGCTCGATCTTTTCCAGGGTGCTGCCACTAGATTCCCCCGCGTCGCTGTCTTTCACCAAGGTGTGGGGTGCTGTGCTGGCCACGAGGGCCTCCACGATGAGGCGGTGGCAGCGTCCCGGCGAGCTCTACAGCTTGAACCCAGGAACCAAAAGTTCGTGAACGATCTGGGCTGGAGTCTGTTTGAAGCCGGTCGCCTACAGGAGGGCGAGAAGGCGCTGGAACAGGCGGTGTCCAAGGACCCGGACGACGAACTTGCGCGAGAAAACCTTCGGTTGTGCAAGGAGAAGCTGTCCACCCTGGAAAGAAGGGATGCGACGCCTAGCAAGCGCATGCACTCGATGCGCCAGAGGCGCCGCGCTCTTCAAGAAAGTTAACGCCTGGGGGGAGCCGCTCCACCACGGCTACCGGGTCTGCGGGAACGACAGTGTCACGCGGGTTCCGCGGCCCGGCGTGCTCGCGATGCGGATGTCGCCGCCGTGCAGGGCGGCGATGCTTTTCACAATCGCCAAGCCCAGGCCCACGCCGCCGGTGTGTTTCGAGCGCGCGCGGTCGGCCCGGTAGAAGCGGTCGCAGACGCGCGGCAGGTCTTCCTCCGGAATGCCGCAGCCGCTGTCGGAGACCGAAACCAGAACGTTGCCGTCGTGCTCGGCAGCGCTCAACTGGATGACGCCGCCCCGCGGGGTATGAGCCAGCGCGTTCTCGATCAGGTTGCCGATTGACTGTTGGAACAGCGTGCGATCGAGATCGGCGCGGATCGCATCCGGCGCGTTGAGATCCAGCTTCACACCGGCCTCGCCGGCCGCGGCGTCATAGAACTCGCGCACCGCGCCCAACTCGCGCGCGACATCTACTGGCTCCCGGCAAATCTTGGTTTCCGGGTTCTCGGCCCGGGCCAGGAACAGCAGGTTGTCGATCATCCGCGAAAGGCGGAGGCATTCTTCCAGCGAGGAACCCAGCGCCTCGCGGTACTCCTCCGGCGTGCGCGCCCTGCTGAGGGCCACTTCGACCTCGCCCCGCAGGTTGTTGATGGGCGTGCGCAGCTCGTGCGCGATATCGGAGGAGAAACGCGAGAGCCGGGCAAAAGCCTCCTCGAGCCGGTCCAGCATTTCGTTGAAGGTGGCCGCCAGAGCGGAGAGTTCGGCTGGAAGACCGGCCGAGGCGATCCGCTGGTTGAGCGTTTCGGACCGAATCCGCCGCATGCTGGCGGAGATCTCCTGGACCGGGCGGATTCCGTGCCGTGCTATCCCGTAGCCGATCAGGGCGCAGGCCACCAGGCCGGTGCCCAGGACCAGCCAGAGCCGCTGGCGGTATTCGGCCACCAGGTTCTCCTCGTAAGTAGTGTCCAGAGCCGCCTGCACCAGGCAGTTCTCCTGTTTCGGCGGCCCGGCCAGGGCGCGCGCCGAGAGCAGGCGGAACGTCCTCCCGCCGGACGAGCGCACCTCGGCCCCTTCTGCCACTTGCCCCGCGCGGGCGGGCGGCGCCGGGAAGACACTGGGAGGCAGCTCTGCGGACATGCCCTTGGTCTCGACGATCACGCGGCCATCGGCGCCCAGCACCCGGGTCAGCACCCGCATGTAGGGGCGGGCGGTTGATTCCGACTCCACCTCCCAGTCGAGAATGGCCGTCACCCCGGGCCGCTCGCGCAGCAGCGTGCTCAACACATTGATTTTTTCGGTGAGGTACTGGTCATCTTCGTGGTCGAAATTTTTCACCAGCGCCCAGTAGAGGAACCCGGTGGCCACCAGCAGCAGCAAGAAGGCCGATCCGGCGTACCAGGCCGACAAGCGCGCCGCCAGGCTCCAGGGCCGGCGAAGCTTCTCAGGAACGCTCTTCGAGGACATAGCCCACCCCGCGCACCGTATGGATCAGCTTCTGAGGAAACGGATCGTCCACCTTCGAACGCAGTCGCCGCACATGCACGTCCACCACGTTGGTGCCGCTGTCGAAGTTCATGTCCCAGACCTGCTCGGCGATCAGCGTTCTGGAAAGCACTTCGCCCGGCCGGCGCGCAAACAGCGACAGCAGGAGGAATTCCTTGGGAGTCAGATCGAGCCGCTTGCCGGCGCGCGTGGCCTTGTGCCGCGCGGGATCGATTTCCAGGTCCGCGATGCGCAGCTTCTCGGGCTGGCGGGTCGGCCCGCGCCGCAGAATGGTGCGCACCCGCGCCAGTAGCTCCGAGAACGCGAAAGGCTTCACCAGGTAATCGTCCGCACCCATCTCGAGGCCCTTCACCCGCTCCTGGATGGCGTCCCGCGCCGTCAAGAAGAGGACCGGCGTCTGCTTGCCGCTGCGCCGTAACTCGGAGATCACCGACCACCCATCGCGCTTGGGAAGCATCACGTCCAGAATGACGAGATCGTAGTCGGAGCTGCGGGCCAGATCGAGGCCGTCTTCGCCGTTTTCGGCCAGGTCGATGACGTAACCCTGTTCGAGGAGACCCTTGCGGAGGTACGCGGCGGTTTTCTTTTCGTCCTCGACGACCAGAATCTTCACCGGCAGCTCCTCCCGGTGCTCATCTGCGCACTGGTCCTTAGAATAGCGGAAAATAAAGGGCATGGAGGCTGCGGCTCCCACTCGAGTGCTGATCGTGGATGACGAGGAACATCAACGCGCGGGCCTGGCCAGCATGGTGGCTGCCTGGGGCTTCTCGGCCGAGACGGCGGCGGACGGGCAGGAGGCGCTGGAGAAACTGGGCACGTTCCCCGCCGATGTGCTGGTCACTGACCTGATGATGCCGCGTATGGACGGCTTCGAGCTGCTGCGGCGGCTGGCCGCGCAGGGAGGCGGGCCGCCGGCCATCGTGGTGACGGCCTTCGGCAACATCGAGACCGCCGTCGCCACCATCCACGACCTGGGCGCCTTCTGGTTTCTGGAGAAGCCCATTCAGCCGCGCGCTCTGCGCGTGCTGCTCGAGCGGGCGGCCTCGCCAGCGCAAGCTGGCGGAAGAGACCGAACGGCTGCAAAGGCAGTTGAGCTACCAGGGCGTGCTGGGCGACCTGATGGGCCGCTCGGCGGTGATGCAGCAGGTGTTCTCGCTGATCCGGCAGGTGGCGCCCAGCAAAGCCGCGGTGCTGGTCACCGGCGAGAGCGGCACGGGCAAGGAACTGGTGGCCCGGGCGATTCACAACCTCAGCCCGCGCCGAGACGGCCCGTTCGTGGCGGTCAATTGCGCGGCCATGCCGGAGACCCTGATGGAGAGCGAGCTGTTCGGCCACGAGAAGGGCGCCTTCACGGGCGCGCTGGAGCGCCGGGCGGGCTGTTTCGAGCTGGCCCAGAACGGCACGCTGCTGCTGGACGAGATCGGCGAGATGCCGGCTGCCACCCAGGCCAAGCTGCTGCGCGTGCTGGAGGACTCCCGCGTGCGCCGGCTGGGCGGGAAGACCGAAATGGTCGTGGACGTGCGCGTGATCGCCTCGACCAACAAGGTCCTGGATGAGGCGCTGCGGAAGGGGCAGATCCGGGAAGACCTGTACTACCGCCTCAACGTGTTCCGCATCCCGCTGCCGCCCTTGCGGGAGCGAATGGAGGACCTGCCCGCGCTGGTGGAGGTGCTGCTGCGCGACCTGAACAAGAAGCACGGCACGCAAGGTCACCGACCTTGCGGCCGAAGCGCTAGGGCAGCTTCGAGCGCCACCACTGGCCGGGCAACGTGCGCGAGTTGCGCAACGCGCTCGAGCGGGCTGTCATCCTGGCCGGCGAAGGAACCATCGCGCTCGATCATCTCCCGAGCAATCTGGTCCGGCCGGCGCCCAGGGCCGTCGAGACTGAAGATGCTTCCAGCGTCCGGCTGCGGGTCGGCGCCACCATCGACGAGGCCGAGAAGGTCCTGATCCTGCGCACCCTCCAGCACACCAAGAACAACAAGACCCGCGCCGCCGAGATCCTGGGCATCAGCTTGAAGACCCTGCATAACAAGCTGAAGGAGTATGGGGCGGCGGAAGCAGAAACCTGATCTCAGGGCGGCTGAAGAGCCATGAGCATCTCTGTGAAAGCCCGGCTGCGCATCGTGGTCGTGGCGCTGATGGTGGCAGTGGTCAGCGCTCTTTCGGCGCTGAACATACACAGCCTGGTCCAGGCCACCTTCGACGACGCGCTACAGCGCGCGCAAATGAACGCGCAGCAGGTGAAGAGCTTTGTCATTCAGCGGGTCCGAGAGCAGACTGCCGAGTGGACGCCGCGCCCTGGCAATCTGGAGGAAGTCAAGAAGGTCTGGATCGAGATTGTGAGCCAGGACCGCGAGCTGGGCCTGCTGCTTCAGGACACGGTGGCTAGCTCGAGAACCATCGTCGAGATTTCCGTGGCGGGGGAGGGTGGCGGGATCCTGGCGTCCTCAAATCCCACCCGAGTGGGCGAGAACTCCTACAAGCTGCCGGACCTGGACGCCTGGGCTAAAAAGAGCGCATGGAGAAAGCTGCAGAACGTCTTGTTTCAGCGGCAGGACTTCGAGCTAGCGATTCCCCTGGGCGGGCCCGATCAGAAGCCCGTCTTCGCCATCAAGGTGGTGGTCTCCTCGGTCCTGCTGCGCGCCATGGTATGGCCGCAGGTGCGGAACATCGGCCTGATTCTGCTGGGTTCCTTGCTGGCCTCGGCGCTGCTGGCGGTGTTCGTGTCGAATCTGGCCCTGCGTCCCCTGGACAGCATCAGCCGGGCCATCGACCGCATCGCCCGCGGAGAATTCGGGAAACCAGTCGCTCTTGCCGACGGCGGCACCAAGGAATTCTCCGCGGTCCAATCCAAGTTGAACCTGCTGGGCCAGCAATTCCGAGGCGCCCGCGAGGACGCCATCCAACTGCGCAGCAACATCGAGCAGTTGCTGGAGAAGCTGGAGGAGGTGGTGCTGCTGTTCGACCGTGAGGACCGGCTGGTGATGGCGGGCCGGGCGGCGGAGCGACTGCTGGGCCGGGGGCGCTGGGAGATCGTGGGCCGCTCGCTGGCGGAACTGTTCCCTCCCTCGACGGCCCTGGGTGGCGCCGTCGAGAGCGCCCTACAGCTCCGGCAACCTTTGCGCGACCATCCTCTGACGCTGGAACGCGACGGCCTGCCACCGGCGCGCGTACTGGTCAGCGTAGAAACGCTGGAGGGCTTCCCCAAGCAGGAACGGATGGGAACGCTGGTGACGCTGCGGGACGCCGAAACCCGCCGCGAGATCCAATCCCACCTGGACGTTTCGGCGCGCCTGGCGGCCATCAGCCGGCTGACCGGAGGCGTGGCGCACGAGATCAAGAACCCGCTCAACGCCATCGCCGTGCACCTGGAGGTGCTGCGCTCCAAGCTGGCGGACAGCTCCGAAGTCGATCCCCAGATCCAGACCATCGCCCGCGAAATCATCCGCCTGGATCGAGTGGTCAAGACCTTCCTGGACTTCACCCGGCCGCTGGATCTGAAGATGCGCGAGCTGGACCTGGTGGCGCTGGCGCGGGAAGTGGCCGGGCTGGTCGGCCCCTCGGCCGAGCGGCAGCACATCCAGATCGAACTGGAGGCGGAGCCTGCCGAGGTGTTCCTCCACGGCGATCGCGACCTGCTCCAGCAGGCCATCCTCAACGTGGTGGTCAACGGGGTAGAGGCCATGAAAGACGGCGGGCGCCTTCGAATCCAGGTCCGGCAGCAGGCCGGCGAATGCGTGCTGGCCGTCTCCGACGAGGGCGCCGGGATTCCGCCGGAAATCCGCGACAAGATCTTCAACCTCTACTTCAGCACCAAGGGTAAAGGCTCGGGCATCGGCCTGGCGATGACGTTCCGCGTGGTGCAGTTGCATAATGGTACGATCGACTTCACCAGCGAGCCGGGCGCGGGGACGACTTTCCGGCTGCGCTTCCCGTCGATCGACACAATCTTGGGGACAAAGACAGGCCTTCTAACTTACGGTGTTAAAGATGATGCGTTCAATTATACCTTTACAACCACAGGATTAGGTGCTACTCCAGGCGCTTCTTACAGCTTGATCCACTATGCTGATCCTTCTCCGGCAATGGCGCAGGTTCGGTCGGTCTTATTGGTTCTGGCTTAGCCAACGCAAGTGGTGAGGTGGTATTATCTGGCAGTCCTGATTTAGACAAAGACATGATTAATGCCAAAGTGTGGTTAGTGCCATCTGCAAGTTACAACGCAGGAACAAAGAGTATAATTGGTTGGGCCCCGTCAACATATTTGTTTGACACCGGCTTGATTGATTACTACAAGTCATAATCAGTAGGGAACAATGAATATTTTGAAGTTTCTGACTCACCACAAAAAGTTGTGGGGAGCGGTGAGGCTTCAAAAGTGTTATGAAAAAATTGTCAAAAATAATTTATTACGCAATACTCGCTTTTATTTTGGCGATTGCCGTTTTGCTGATCGTTTCCATTTTTCCAATCCCCGGCAATATAAAAGTTTTAACGGTGTTGTCCGGTTCAATGGAACCGGCAGTACATACCGGAAGCGTGGTGATGGTAAAACCAACGACAAATTATGAAGTTGGGGACATTATCACTTTTGGACCGAATACAAAAACTCAAATACCGACCACTCACCGCATTACTGAAATTCGCGTGCAGGAAGGCCAGACAATTTATAAAACCAGAGGCGATGCCAATAATGCCGAAGATATGAAAGAGGTATTGGCAAAAGATATTATAGGCAAAGTTTATTTTTCCGTGCCCTATGCCGGATATATTGTTGAATTTGTCCGCAAGCCAATCGGTTTGATTTTGGTCATTGTCCTGCCGTCCATTTTTATTGTTTATGATGAGGTCAGGAAAATAATGAAGGAAATAAAAAGAATAAAAAAAGAAAATTCAAAAAATTAAAAGTTTAGCACAAAAAAAGAAAAAGGAAAAAGATATTTAAGAAATTTGAAAAAATGCTGTTTAAATTTGCTCCGGCTGCGCTTTTAATAATAGGAATGCTGATTTTTAATATTTATCCGACAAACGCTTATTTTAATGACACCGAAAGTTCGGTTGAAAATGCATTTTCAGCTGGATTTAGATATTGGTATTTCTGGCGAAAATGTGTCTGGCGTTATTCTTCCGGGAAATTCTACAACAACAACTATTACATTATCAAAAACAAATCCGGCCAATTTGGATTATCAATATTTTGCCAGCAGCACGATTGTTGGCGACGCAACCGCTTGCAATTACATAACAATATCAGCATCAAGTTCGCCTCAAAATATTTCTGGATCTGTTGAAAAATTTTATATCTGCCGCCAGTACTCCAACAGATCCGGTTCAATGGGATTTTACATTTACAGTTGCCGGCGGCGCTCCTGCGGGAATATGCAATTTCAAAATAATTTACATGGCTTGGCAGACAAATTTGCCAAATAGTTCGCAAGGTTTTAGCGATATGGCTGAAATGATTGGTTCAATACAAATTGGCGACCACACCAACTGCACCAGTTGCGCCGGATGTCGTCTTGAATGAATTTTTGCCGAATCCAACGGTGATGATACTTCAATGCCCAAATGGAGAATGGGTTGAACTTTATAATAATACTAGTACACCGATTGATTTAAGTGGTTGGTATTTAGACGTGATCTGGACAATAGTCGCTAAGATTGTTATTGTACAATGTATGATAGTACTAATAGTGGGGATCAACAACAATTTCGGAAAGTGGTTTTTGGTTATATATAGAAGAGGAAATGGTGTTTGTGATAATTCTCAGTTATTTTAGCTTAAATAATGATAGTGAAGTTCGCTTTATGATAGTAGCAATAATAAGTTAGATGAGTATTTTATTCCGGTAGTGATTATACATTCTTTAACACCAACGCCAGGTAACACAAATGTTCATAATTGTTCTGGTTCAACTCATGCACAATTCCGGTAAATAAATCCTTTGCTCGCATTCCAGACGGCACTGGCGCATGGGTTGATCCGATACCGACACCGGGCGGGCCAAATAAATGGAGGAGGTGGCGAGAAGTTTAGGAGGCAGTTCAGCAGCAGGATGGTCGCAAGATAGATATTGTGCCAGAAACAGCACCACAACTACAGAAGTTGCCACAACTACCGATTATTGAATGGCTTACTTCAACGCACCAGAAATAACGCTCCCTGAACCCCATCTTACAACAAGAGGGGGAATCCTACTGATCGGGGAGACTTGAGCCGGACTGTATACCGCCTGAGCCGGGGTTATTTCCGGGATCCCTTCTCCTTTGCAAGGAGAAGAGGTTATAAGGTCTGCCTGAACCAGTATTATTGAACCAACGCCATGAAAAAATTTATAATTCCAATTTTATTTTTGCTTCCTCTCTCGGTTTTTGCCCAGCCGGTGCCTCTGGTTGTTCAATTTGTCCCAAATCCTCTTTTCAATGCCTCTAATTTTATGCCAGGACAGCAAAGAGGCGAATATAACCATAGGCAATAACAGTGATGCTTTACAGAGTGCTTACATAGAAGCGGTAAATATTTCCAATGGTGATAATTTAGCCGGCCAGATGAATTTAAAAATATTTGAAGGTTCAACTCAAATTTACAATGATAATTTTGAAACTTTCTTGAATGCCGGCCCGGTACTGCTTTCTGACATCGGGTCAGGCGGCTCTAAAACATATAATTTAAAAATCACTTTTTTAGAAAATGCGGACGACGGTTATCAAGGCAAACCTTGGGGTTTGATATTTGTGTCGGTTTTTCGGGGGGGACCAGCATTGCACCAACGAAGTCGATAGTTGGCCCGGAAAATAATACAGGCTCTGGTTCTTCCGGCGGGGAAGGTGGTCCCGGCGGTTCGCATCTGATTATTTTCAACGAAAGAAATAAGACTCCAGTTCCGGAAACAACCATCAATTACTATTGAATGGGAAACGAATAAACCAGCCACCAGCCAAGTAATTTACATGGCGGTTTTCGGAGGTCCATACACTTTGATTTTAAGATCCGGAAAATATCGGCTTATCTGGGTTATGATTTGGAACTCCGGAGGAAATAACAAAAGAACCATCAATCATTCCGTTACTTGTTGACCGGATTCGAACCAGGCAAGACTTATAACTATCAGAGTGGTATCTCGCGCTTCGCCTCCAACCATAAGCTATGAACACGAATTTACGGTGCCGACATCCGGTTCTTTGGGAATTTCTTGGGGAGAAATACTAGGAGCCAGTTCTAATTCGTCAGCCAGCAGAAACGGAACTTCTACGGAAAGCAATGAGACAGCATCAAGTTCCAATCAAAATAATCTGGCTGCCGCTTTTGTCGCCAGCTGGAGCAGTTTGTTTTCTTGGTGGTGGTTGCTGTTCATTCTACTAATATTGATAGCATACATTGTATGGCGGCTTAACAGGAGAAAGCGGGGTAAGTAAAAATGTAATTGCGGTATTTAGTTCACATCTAACAGCCCCGAACCCGCCAGGCGCCTGGCGGGTTCCTTTATGCGCCTCCCAATTTGCTCTTTCTGTTGTCCCGGAGGGTGACCCTTGAAGAATTTGCCCCAAAGGGTCACCCTCAACTGCCTTATTTTGAGCCCTGCCGTGTACCGAGCTTTGCTCTGGTATCGCGGTTGGAAAATATAGATAAAAGCACACCCGACTTAGCTTTACTAAAAGCTGGGCGGGTGGTAGAGTTTGGGATATGGCCAAAATTATTGAACTAAAAATTGACGATTCGAAGAATTTTTACCCTGAATTAATAAAAGGACTTTACCCGTATCATGAAGAATTTCCCGGTTCTGTTTTGGTAATTGTAGAAGGTACAAAAGAAAATCCGGTTATTGCTTTACGTTATCCAGGTAGAAAATTAATAAAAAGACAAATAAAGTCAGTCCGTAAAAATTCTGTCCTATGGGCGAACTTGTATGATTTTGAAGTGGTTCCGTACAGAAAGGGCAAAGAAATAACCACCGGTAGAGTTTACATATCAAGAAATACTGAGAAGATTTTCAGGACAATAAAAGGAGTAGCGAGAAGATTTTGGAAACAAATTGAAGAACGGTTTACACGAGATAATACAATACCTGAAGAAATCGCCG
Source organism: uncultured Acidobacteriota bacterium (assembly GCA_963725415.1). Taxonomy (GTDB): domain Bacteria; phylum Acidobacteriota; class Terriglobia; order Bryobacterales; family Bryobacteraceae; genus CAVRZY01. Next base: position 31,248 of record CAVRZY010000132.1, read on the forward strand.
AGACTTAAATGGAATTAATCCAGAAGCTGTATTTGTTAATGTTTAAAATGGATATGGATTCAAGAGGATTTTAATTATAGATTGGTTGGCAGGAAGTAGAGTTCTCCATTAAGATATGTTTTAAAACAGAACCGGTAGCAGAACCTCTAGCGGGGCTGGGAGGGCAAAATTTTTTGCGAGCTCTTATATCTGCTTAAACATCATTTTAGCCTTTAATCAGGTAAAGAAGATTATTCCTCTTTATTAAATCGCGGAATCTTTTCTCGCGCCCTATTATAAGTTTATACTCTTGTCTCTGATATATCCGTTTTTTAATCTATCTTGTATTAATATCGCAGTATTTTTTATCTATTTCGGCAGAAATAAATTGTCGATTTAAATTTTTACATACATCTATTTCCGCTCCGCTTCCGCCAAAAAGAACAAAAACTATATCTTTTGGTTTTGTTGATGCTTTAATTAACATTTCGGTGAGTTTTTGAGGAATTTGGCAGGCATGATATGTTTTTTCTTTGCTTACATTTTTTACAAGATTAAATTCAAACCAAGAATAAGGCATTCTACCTTTTGAGCCATTCGCTAAATTTTGCCGAATTCTTCTATCTGTTGGATTTTTATAAGGAAGGGCAACATCATCTTTAAAAAATTTATTATTAGCATTTTTCCTGACATGTAAAATGCTTCTATGTGCTGTTGTAAATCTTTTTGGAGTATGTCCAACATTTGTATTATAAACCCAAACATATTCGTGAATATTTGGAAAATATAAATCTAAATATTTAACGCGAAGATGTGCATTTTGTTGAGGATAATTCATCATAAAAAGATTGCCGTCATTTTTAAGCACACGCATTGATTCTTTGGTAAGTTCTATATACCAGTTTATATAATCTTCAAATTTTTTCGTGTAATTATTTTCGCCGTATTTAATCCCAACATTATAATCAGGATCTCCAAAAACCATATCTACGCTATTATCTGGTAAGTCTTTCAAAACATGCATTACATCTCCGTTATAAACTTTATTAAGATAATCTGAAATTTTGCCTTGCTGTTGAGTATTTTTTTTCACTGGTAAAACAAAAT
>CAVRZY010000133.1:0-6009 GCA_963725415.1 uncultured Acidobacteriota bacterium
TCGCTTCCTTGAAGCGGGAGTTGCCCCATGCCTTGCGCAACCTCCAGAAAGGCAACATCGCCCCGGTCGACCTGGCGCAGGCGGCGATCGGTCCGGGTATGGCGGTCTTCTCTCGCTATCAGAAAGTTCTCGAGACCGACGGTTCACCCATGCGAGTGCGCACGGCTCTGGCGCTGATCAACCAGGGGCTCGACGAAGTCCTCTCCGAACAGGAGAGTGAGTTCGACCCAGACACCCGCTGGGCGCTTGCCTGGTTTGAGCAGCACGCCTTCGATGAAGGGCTGTACGGTGAGGCCGAAGTGCTGGCCACGGCAAAGGCCATCAGCATCTCTGGCCTGTGCGAGGCAGGGATCCTATACTCGCGTGCCGGCAAGGTGCGTCTCCTCCGGCGGGAAGAATTGCCCGAGGATTGGGACCCGGCTACCGATCGCCGGCTGACGGTCTGGGAAGTCACGCAGCACCTGATCCGCCGCCTGGACCAGAAGGGCGAGCAGGAGACGGAGAATCTGAAGGCGAAGATCGGCGGGCTGGCTGAGACCGCCCGTGACCTTGCGTACCGGCTCTACACACTGTGCGAGCGGAAGGGCTGGGCGGAAGAGGCCGGCTACTACAACAGCCTGGTGGTCGCATGGCCCGCCATGGCGCCTCCGGAACTGTTTCAATAGGAACGAGGTTTCGAGATGACTCGCGACGAAGCCATTGCCGAGATTACTCGCCGGCTGGTGGAGTACTACCAGCCTGTCCGCATTTACCTGTTCGGATCGGTGGCCCGAGGCGACGACGGCCCGGACAGCGATCTGGATTTTCTGGTGGTGGTTCCGGACGACGTTCCCGCCGACAGGCTGCGTGGCGGGGCGGTCTATTCCCATGTTTCCGGCACGGGCTACGCGAAGGACATCGTGCCCTGGCGTCGAACGGATTTTGACCTGCGGGCCCAGCATGTGGCGGCTTCTCTGCCTGCCACGGTGATCCGCGAAGGGAGACTGCTGTATGACGCCCAGTGAGCTTCTGGCCGCGGAAACCCGCGCGTGGCTCGACAAAGCCCAAGAGGATCTGCAAGCCGTTCGATCGCTGATCCACTCTGGTCTCCCGGCGCCGGCCCTGTTCCACTGTCAACAGGCGGCGGAGAAATCGTTCAAGGCGTTTCTGACATGGCACCGCGTCGCGATTCGAAAGACCCACGACCTCGAAGAAGTGGGGGCCGCTTGCGTGGCACTTGATGCAACTCTGGCGGCGCTGGTCCGGGCGGCCGAGCCACTGACCGCCTATGCCTGGAGGCTTCGCTATCCGGGCGACCCGTACGTTCCCGAAGCCGCGGAAGCGACCGAGGCGCTCGACACGGCTGACACTGTCTATCGCGAGATCGTTTCGCGTCTGCCCGAGGTGGTCGGAGTGTAATTCGTAGCCATGGCTATCACCAACAGCGAACGAGTCAGCAAGGCTCTGGATGTCTTGAAAGACGGATTGCGCCCTTTCGTTGAGCGCGAACTGAAGGCGACCTACAAGAACCTCTGGCTGGAGACGGCGAAGCCGAGTTTCCCGAACTGGCAGCAGCCGGGCAAGGACGGTGAGGGCCTGAACTGGGATAGCCAGGCCATCCTCCAGGTGATGTGCGACCTGTGGAATGACTGCTTCAAGAGGATCCTCGGCCCATCGGAGAGGAACCTGGCCTTCGAGCTCCGCGACGTGCGCAACAAGTGGGCGCACCAGAAGGCCTTCTCGACCGACGACGCGTACAGAGCCATCGACAGTGTGTCGCGCCTGCTGGCGGCGGTTTCTGCACCGGAAGTCGAAGGGGTCGAGCAGATGAAGGCGGAGATCCTGCGCGTCAAGTTCGATGAGCAGATCAGGGGTCAGAAGCGGAAAGAGGCGAGCATCGCGGTGGAGGGCAAACCGGCGGCGGGTTTGCGGCCGTGGCGGGAAGTCATCACACCCCATCCGGACGTCGCATCCGGAAGGTTTCAGCAGGCGGAATTCGCGGCCGACCTGTGGCAGGTGTTTCTGAAGGAGGGTTCGGAAGAATACCGCGACCCGGTGGAATTCTACCGGCGCACGTTCATCACCGAAGGGATACAGAAGCTGTTGTCGAATGCGCTGCTCCGGATGGCCGGGCAAGGTGGCGATCCGGTGGTAGAGCTGCAGACCAACTTCGGCGGCGGCAAGACGCACTCGTTGCTGGCGCTCTGGCACCTGTTTGCCGGCGTGCCCGCGGGGCAGCTACCCGGGCTGGAGACGGTGACGAAGATGGCCGGGGTCTCCCAGCCGCCGGAGGTCCGCCGGGCCGTGTTGGTGGGCAACCGCCTGTCGCCTGCCGACGTTCACAAGAAACCGGACGGAACCCTCATACGAACACTTTGGGGCGAGCTGGCGTACCAATTGGGCGGCAAGGAAGGTTACGCGATGGTACGCAACGCGGATGAGAAGTCCGTCAGCCCCGGCGACGCGCTGCGACTTCTGTTCAACAAGTACTCACCGTGCCTGATCCTGATCGACGAGTGGGTGGCCTACGCTCGGCAGCTCTACAACAAGTCGGATCTGCCCGCCGGCGATTTCGACGCGCACTTCACGTTCGCCCAGACTCTGAGCGAGTCGGCGAAGCTGGCGGACAAGACCTTGCTGGTCGTCAGTATTCCTGCGTCGCAGAACGAGATTGGAGGCGAGGGAGGCCAAGCGGCACTGGAGCGGTTGAAGAACGTCATCGAGCGGGTCGAGACCTCGTGGCGTCCGGCGAGCGCGGAAGAGGGCTTCGAGATCGTGCGGCGACGGCTGTTCCAGCCGATTACCGATCCCGAGTTGTTCACGGCCCGCGACGCCGTGGTGAGGGCGTTCTCGGAGGAGTATCGGAGATTCGCGCAGGAGTTCCCGTCCGAGGCGGGAAAGGCCGAGTACGAGCGCCGGATGAAGGCTGCATACCCCATCCACCCGGAGTTGTTCGACCGGCTCTACAACGACTGGTCGACTCTGGATAAGTTCCAGCGGACCCGCGGCGTGCTGCGCCTGATGGCGGCGGTGATCCATACGCTGTGGGAACGCGAGGACAAGGGACTCATGATCTTACCGGCGAGCGTTCCAGTGGACGCGCCCGCTGTTCAAAGCGAACTCACCCGCTATCTGCCCCCGGTCTGGGACCCCATCATCGAGAAGGATATCGACGGCCCGAACTCGCTGCCTCTGAAAATCGACCGCGAGAACCCGATGCTTGGGCGGTATTCTGCTGCTCGCCGGGTGGCTCGCACTCTCTATCTCGGCTCCGCGCCGACGCAGGATGCAACGAAGAAGGGCCTCGAAGACAGGCAGATCAAGCTGGGGTGCGTCCAGCCCGGTGAGACATCCGGGACGTTCGGTGATGCCCTACGCAAGCTGGCGGACCAGGCGACCTATATCTTCGTCGACGGGAGCCGCTACTGGTACGCGACGCAGCCGAGCGTAAACCGGCTGGCTGAGGAGCGCGCCGAACGGTACCACCCTGAGGACGTGGTCGAAGAGATCCGGCGGCGGCTCGCGGAGGAACCGAAGCACCGGGGCGAGTTTTCCAGGATGCAGATCTGTCCGGATAGTGCCAGCGATGTGCTGGATGAAGCAGAAGCGAAGTTGGTGATTCTGAGCCCGGTTTACCCGCATAGCGCGAAGGCCGATTCGAGCGCCGCGCGGCAAGCCGCTGCTGAGGTCCTGAACCGTGGCTCGGCCGGCAGGAACTGCGGCAACATGCTGGTGTTCCTCGCGGCCGACAAGACGCGGCTGGGCGATCTGTGGGCCGATGGGAACAAGACTCCCCGCGGTGACCTGGATAAGGCGGTCCGATCTTACCTGGCTTGGCAATCGATCGGGAAGGAGAAAGAGCCGCTGAATCTTACCCCGTTTCAGGTCAGTCAGGTGGCACAGCGCCTGCAGAGTTCCGATCAGGCGGTGAAGGCGAGAATTCCGGAGACATATGTCTGGCTGCTCGTGCCGGGGCAGAAGCGTCCCGAGCAGGGCCAACCCTTCCCCGCGGTCGAGTGGCAGGAGTTCCGGCTCCAAGGACAAGAGTGCTTGGCGGAGCGGGCTTCCAAGAAGCTGGAGAACAACGGACTGCTGATCACGAGCATGGCAGGGTCGATTCTGCGTTTTGAGATCGACCACGTGCCGCTGTGGCGCGGCAACCACGTCGGCGTGAAGCAGTTGGTGGATGACTTCGCAAAGTACCTCTACCTGCCACGCGTAAAGAACGCCCAGGTGATTCTCGACGCGATCCAGGATGGGGCGAGCCGGCTCACCTGGTCACAGGACGCCTTCGCATACGCGGACTATTACGACGCCACCGCGGATCGGTACCGGGGCCTGGACGCTGGCCACCGCGCGACCGTCCAATTGAATTCGAACAGCGTGGTCGTGAAGCCGGAGGTTGCTACCCAACAGATGGAGCGGGATGTAGCGCCGCCTGTCGGGCCAACCCCAACCCCGCCCGGACCCGGACCGCGGCCTCCGGACTCTCTCCTCCCGCCCATCAAGCCTGTTCCGCAATGCAGGCGGTTCCATGGCTCCGCCAAGATTGACCCGACACGCCTGTCTCGTGACGTGGACGTCATCGCCAGTTCGGTTGTCCAGCACCTTACGGGACTGGTCGATGCCAAAGTGACGATCACGCTCGAGATCGAGGCGGAAATCCCTTCAGGCGCACCGGACAACGTCGTGCGCACGGTGACGGAGAATTGCCGAACCTTGAAGTTCGAAAGTCAGGGGTTTGAATCTGAGTAGGAGGCGAACGTGAGGAGGCAGCCCGCCTTCTTCGAGTCCATCCGTGCGGCCGCCCAGCCCCGCTGGGATCAACTGGAGGGCGATCCCGAACTGACCGGTCCCTGGCATCTTCTCTTCAAGCAGGTCCAGAGTCCGAGGCACGTTCTCTCTGAGCTTCTCCAAAATGCGGAGTGTCATTTCGGCAAGCCTGTGCAGCTCCGAACCAGGCCGTCTGAGTCAGAAGGGTCATTCATCGAGAGCAGGTGCTTGACCTGGCCACCCCTGAGGCTCGTTGTGGGGTTTCTGTGTACCGGCAACTCCTCCATCCGCCCCGGGGAGTATTGAGCATGGCCGCCCCTTGTGCTTTCCAAGCTGAAGGAATGGAGCCTTCTATGAAATACATAGCGAACGTGGTGACCCTGACCTACGATCCGGCCGTGTGTACTGGCTGCGGCCGCTGCTGGGAGGTGTGTCCCCACGGCGTGTTCATGCCGGACTCCGAAAGGGTGAACGGCGGCAAGGCCCTTCTCACCGACCGTGACTTGTGCATGGAGTGCGGCGCCTGCGAAGCCAACTGCCGCTTTGGAGCAATAAAAGTGAAAAGCGGCGTGGGATGCGCCGCGGCGATCATCAACGGCGCCCTTACCGGCAGAGGGTCGGCATGCGGATGCGGTGGGGAGAGCACGGGAGAGGCAGGGGCAGGCGGATGCGGAGAGGCCGGCCAAGCAGCAGGCAAGGCCGGGTCGGCCGGCAGCATAAGCGGGGTGACGGCTGCCGACGCCGGCGGGAGCGCCAAGAGCGGCTGCTGCAAGTGAGGGCGCGCAACGCATCCAAGTGATCATAAGCGTTGGTCGGTGCACCCGACGATCACCAATCCGATGACTCCGTGTCGGCCGGCAAGAATAGCCAGGCTGCCTGGGCTCGGCTGATCAAGAAGGTCTACGACGCGGATCCGTTGATCTGCGCGCGATGCGGCGAACCAATGAAGGTGGTTGCCGTCATCACAGACCCCAAGCAGTGGCCCCTCAAGATCCTGCGACACCTTATCAAGACCGGCAAGGCTCCACCTGGTTTCCAGGCTGCGTCGCTGAATTGATTCCTCTCCCCTCACTCCACCCGGGGGGCCAGTCCGTCCTTTCAGTGTGGATACAGAGAGCGATGGCATCCCTTCTTCTCCCCGCCGCAACTCGCGCGTCGATTCTCCCACGATGTCCCTCACGGGCGGCTACTCAATCCGCAGCTCACGGCTTGCAAGACCCGTTTTTTGCCGCCTCGCGGCCTCACCATTTGGCAATC
>CAVRZY010000134.1:0-5578 GCA_963725415.1 uncultured Acidobacteriota bacterium
CCCCTTCTTTGTCTGGACCAACCAGATCAACGCCATTATGCCCTCGGTGACTCCGCTCGGGGAGGTGCAGCTTACGGTGACCAACGCCGGAGTCACCAGTGCGCCGTTCACGGTGAAGATCGTACCCAGCAGCTTCGGCATCTTCAGCGTCTCCGGCGGAGCGGGGCCGGGCATTATACAGAACTACATCTCTCAGACCGACTACCGACTCAACAGCGCCTTTCAAACCGCCAAGCCGGAGCAGGCCGTGATCCTGTGGGGTACCGGCCTGGGGGCCATCAACGGCCCGGACAATGCGTCCCCGCCGGTAGGCGACCTGTCCACCCCGGTGGAGATCTTGGTGGGCGGCAAGACGGTCACCCGGAAGCTGTACAGTGGGCGCGCGCCAAACTTTCCGGGTACCGACCAGCTCGTCTTCTATCTCCCGGCTGACGTCCCCACCGGCTGCTACGTCCCGGTGGAGGTAAAAGTGGGCAACAACACATACAGCAACATGGTGACCATGGCGATCGACGCTCAGGGGCAGCGCTGTTCAGACGCCGTCAACCCGTATGCGGGCGTGACGGTGAGCGGCGGCAAGACGGGCGCAATCTCGCTGGTGCGCGCCGGCATCTCCGCGCAGTTGGAAGCCGGCACACCGGCCCTGGATATGACGCTGGATTTCGGGCTGGGAGTGTTCCTGGAGACGCCGCCGGGCGGAGAGCTGGCCTACAACCCGCTCACGGCCCTGCCGCCCAGGGGCACCTGCATCGCCTACGCCGGGGGCCTGGACGTATCCTCGTTGTTGGGCGCCGCGGCGCCTACCAGTCTGGGCGGGCGCCGCGAACTCGACGCTGGCCTGTCTCTGTCAGTCAGCGGATCGAAGGGCACCGTGGTCATGGAGCACATGGACAAAGAGGAGAAGACCGGCCCGTATATGGGACTGCTGGGTGGCGCGATTCCCATCCCGGGTGTAACTTCCACGCCCTTGTTCCTGGAAGGCGGGACGTATACTATTTCCGGGCCCGGGGGCAAGGATGTCGGGCCGTTCTCCACCAGTGTGCAGTTTCCGCCGCCGGCTACCTGGACCAACCGGGATCAGATCACTTCGGTGGACCGCGCCGCCGGGGTCACGCTGACTTGGACGGGGGGCAATCCGGCTTCTCAGTTCGTGCTGATCGCCGGAGGCAGTTCCGATATGAAGAGCAACGCCGCCGGCGGCTTTTTCTGCATGGCTCTTATCGAGGGCGGCCGTTTCGCCATTCCGCCTCCCATTCTGGCGAACCTGCCGGCTAGCGCCGGCACTCCGCTCACAGACTCCCTGGCAGGCCTGATTGTGGGAACCCTGCCCAGCGGCGATCTGTCCAAATTCACCGCTCGCGGGCTCGACTACGGCTGGGTGTTGGGCGGCGCTTTCCAGATCAAGACTGTGGTATTCAGGTAGGCATCGGGGCACAGCGCAAAGTGAGGACCTGCATCAGCCTGCTGACTGCCGGGCTGTTGTGCGCCTCGCTGCTCGGGGGCGCCGAAGCGCCGGCCCGCCGGGTCATCCTGGTGGACATTGACGGGGTTGGAAGAAACACATTCGAAGAAGCGTATCTGGGGCGGCGCCTGCCGAACTTCGAGCGGATTCTAGGGCCGGTCTCCGACAGCAGCGCCTTCGCCCATGCGCTGCGCTTCACCAAGGCGACGGCGGTGTTCCCCACCCTCACCATGTCCGGCCAGGCTTCCATCTTCACGGGCGTCTATCCGGGAAAACACGGTGTGGTCGGCAATGAGTGGTTCGACCGCTCCAGGGGACGCCTGGTCGATTACATGAGCGGCGCCGGAGTGGCCTGCGTCTACGGTTTCGTGCTGCTGGGGTCCCCGGAGTGCGCCGCTGGAATCGCGAACCGGCATCTGGAGACCTCCACCGTCTACGAGGCTGCCAGCCAGGCCGGCAAGTCCACCCTGGTGGTCTTCAGCCACTACTGGAGAGGAAGCGGGCGGGTAGTTCTGCCGTCCCTGCCGGAGGCGCTGGCCTTCCTCCAAGGGGGATCGGTGGACTACGAAGCATTTGACACTCGAATGATGGACCACGTCGTCGAAGAGCTCACCAGCGGCGGCATGCCCGACTTGTTGACGCTGTATTTTGCGGGCGCCGATGCCGTCGCCCCCGAGCGTGGCGCCAACAGCCAGGTGGCCTACCTGGGCAGGGTCATCGACGTCCAGATAGGCCGGCTGCTGGACGCCCTGGAAACACTCGATCCCGCTTGGCGTGACTCGACGCTCTTCGTGGTCATCGCCGATCACGGCCGAACCGAGGCGGATGCGGCGCCCGATGACCACCTCGCCAAATCTCGAATCCTGGACGCTCTGGCGCGGGCCGGCTATGATTCAAGCCGCAGCCAGCTCGCCGTCAACGGCGGCATGGCCCATCTGTATCTGCGGTCTCGCTTTGGCGACGGAGCCTGGCCGGAATCTCCTCCCTTCGAAGATGTGTTGCGCGCGGCGCAGGAAATCCATTGGGAAGCGCAGTCGGGCCTGCCGGTCGAGTTCATCCTGGTTCGAACGCCGGAGAACGGCTATCAGGTCTACGCCGAAACGGAGGCCGGGCAGCCGCAATTGCAGCCTCTTCCGGAGGAGATTGCGGTTCTGGTCAGCGGGCTGGATAACTCCCGGAGCGGCGGCATCTTGATTGTATTGAAAGAAGGCCATTACTTTCTGAGCCAGCCGGGCGGATTCATCGGGGAGCACGGCGGCATTCACGCCAGCGATCTCGCGGTGCCGCTGATTCTGGCGCGCGGCGGAATCACTGCCGGCCACTCGGCCGCCGCGGTAGGAACCGTGAACCTGGCGAAGACGATCGCCGATTATCTCGGGTTTGCCATGGAGGGCGTCGAGCCGGGCCTTCCGCCAGCATCCTCGAACCCAGCGGCGATAAAGTAGAGATATGCCTTCCAGCAGACGACGTTTCCTGCAAACCGCCGCGGCTGCCGGCCTGGCCGCCGCCGAGCCAACCACGAGTTATTCCGCCAACGACAAGATCCAGATCGCCACCATTGGCGTCGGCGGCATGGGGATGGGAGACACCCGCTACGCGCTTTCCATCCCTGGCGTGGCGCTCGTAGCAGTGTGCGACATCTACGACGGGCGCCTGACGCGCGCGAAAGAAATCTGGGGCGATCAGCTCTTCACCACGCGGGATTACCGGGAGATTCTGGCCCGCAAGGACGTCGATGCGGTGATCGTCGCCACCCCGGACCATTGGCACGCCCAGATAACTATCGACGCCCTGAACGCCGGCAAAGACGTCTACTGCGAAAAGCCCATGGTGCAGAAGGTCCAGCAGGGCTTGCCGGTCATCGAAGCGGCGAAAAAATCCGGGCGCATTCTCCAGATCGGCAGCCAGTACGTCAGCTCGATGATCTACCAGAAGACGCGGGAGTTGATCGCCTCCGGTGCCCTCGGCGAGCTGAACATGGTAGAGGCCTGGCTGGATCGCAACACGGCCACCGGCGCCTGGCAGTACTCGATTCCGCCGGATGCCTCACCCGCCAACATCGACTGGGACCGCTTTCTGGGCAGCGCCCCCAGGCGCCCCTTCGAGCCCACCCGCCTGTTCCGCTGGCGCAACTACCGCGACTACGGCACGGCAGTGGCCGGCGACCTGTTCGTGCACCTGCTGTCCGGGTTGCACGTGGCGACCGGTTCGCTCGGCCCCAACCGCGTGTTCGCCACCGGCGGTCTGCGCTACTGGAAAGACGGCCGCGACGTACCCGATGTCATGCTGGCCATGCTGGACTACCCGGCCACCGCCCAGCACCCGGCCTTCAACCTGGCGCTGCGCGTCAACTTCAAGAGCAGCGTGGCGAGCGAGCAGTTTGGGTTCCGCTTCGTGGGCAGCGAAGGCACGCTCATGGCCGGCTCGACCGTCACGGTTTCGAAGGTGCCGCGCGAAACCGAGCCCGGCTACACGATCGGAACCTTCTCCAAAGCGGTCCAGGACGAGTTTCTCAAGGAGTACCGGAAGAAGTACCCGCCCGTCGAACCCAGCGCCAGCGGAATGCGCCCGCAGGAAGAGGATGTCTACGCTCCGCCTCCGGGCTACGATGCCCACCGCGAGCACCATCGGGTCTTCTATGCCGCCCTGCGCAGCCGCAAGCCGGTGGTCGAAGACGGCGTGTTCGGCTTCCGCGCCGCCGGCCCGGCCCTGCTCTCCAACACCAGCTACTTCGAGAACCGCATCTGCCACTGGGACCCCGCCACCATGACCGCCAGCTAGTTTCCGTCTGTCGGCCCCCGGCTTGCCCGGGGCCCACGCGGCCTGGGTTGTTGATGTATACTGGCAGGTTTCCGGGGTTCGCATTCTGGGATCCGCGCAGAATGTCAGCGAACCTCAGCTTGCGTGCCGAAAGGCGCGACCCTTAGAAGGAGGAAGCAATAGTGCGATCTACCAAGAAATTCTGTTCTTTGTTTTTGTTTATCGTCCTGAGCGCTACGCTCGGGCTGGCGCAGGAGAAGAAGCTGCGCGAGCCGGACGTCATCTTTGTGCCCACCCCTGAGGATGTGGTCGAGCAGATGCTTAAGCTGGCGAACGTTCACAAGGGCGATGTGGTCTACGATCTCGGTTGTGGTGACGGGCGCACGGTGATCATGGCGGCCAAGGAGTACGGAGTCCGTGCCGTGGGCATCGACATCAACCCCGAAAGGATCAAGGAGTCGTTGGAGAACGCCCAGAAGGCCGGGGTCATGAATCGCGTGACCTTCCGCAACGAAGATCTGTTCGAGGCGGACATCAAGGAAGCCACGGTGGTGACCCTCTACCTGCTGCAATCACTGAACGTGAAGCTACGCCCCAAGCTGTGGCGGGAGCTGAAGCCGGGCACCCGCATCGTCTCCCATGACTTCGACATGGAGGACTGGAAGCCCGAAAAGGAGGTCGATCTGGACGGCCACACCATCTACTTGTGGACGATTCCTGCCAAAGCGGCTTCCGGGGCTCCATCCACCACGCGCTAGCGATCCTCCCTGATGAATCGCTTTTCCTACGCCCGCAGGTAAGGCTTCACGAAGTCCAGCATCTCGCGGAGCGCCTGCTTGCCGGCATCGTCAAGACGAACGCGCCCTTCCAGGCCCCCGGCCGGCGGCGCTGTCTTCTGCTGCGGCTCGCGCGTCCGGTAGGTCTTGAACACCCCGCGGAGGCACAGAATGTACTTCAGCGATTCCATGCCATAGGCCCCAACTTCGTTGATGAGCATGGCTGCCTTCCCGAAGACGTCCATGGCTTCCTTCTGCTTGCCTGCCTGCCAGAGATCCCAGGCGGCCGCGTAGAGGTCGGCGAACGAGGCGGCGGGCATGCTGCCGGAGAAGCCCCGGCGCATCTCGTCGATCAGGGTCCGCCCGTGCGCTCCGGTAAACACCTTGAGCTGGTCCGAGGAGCGCTCGCGCAGCGGGCCGATGCGCATCAGCGGCTGTCCTGCTTCGTCCTTGACGTAGCGCAGCGTAGGGATGGCCTTGTACATCAAGAATCAACTCCACGCTCATGTTTCCCACAGCCTGCACGAAGAGCGGAAGCTCGGTTGCTCCGCCCACCTGCTTGTAGTATTCAAGGACGGCC
>CAVRZY010000135.1:0-7961 GCA_963725415.1 uncultured Acidobacteriota bacterium
GTCCGGGCTGGGCCGCGCGCGTCTCCAGATTCTGCACATAATCCGCGGGGACCGCCTCCAACGGGCACCGGCGCGCATTCTGCGTGGACACCAGGAGGTCGTTAATCAGGCCCACGACCGTTTCGGCAACAGATTGGGCAACCCCCGCCTCGACCGCGGCGCGATCCGCGTCTGCGGCAATCTCCTGGCAGACGTCTTCAATCTCTCCAGCCGCCGCCACGATCCTGGTCTGCCTGGGATGCTGGCTCATCACCGTCATGTCCGAGATGAGGTCCGCTCTTATGAAAAGGACCAGGCAGCTTCCCGAGGCGCCCCGGATCTGGGCGGCGGCTTCGGAAGCGGTGGTCGCGTAACCCCTCACTACGCTCATGTCCAAAGCGTGCAACTGCTCGATGGCTGCGTTGTTGGCCTCCACAGTCTGCACGCAGGCCCTGACATCCGAATCCAGGGCCCGGGCCTGCGTCACCCGAGTGGACATCTCGGTGGAGACTTCCAGCGCCGCGCGCTCCGCCTGCCGGGCCGCGGCCGCACTGGCATGCGCCTCTTGGTCGCGCGGGCCCTGGCAGGCTCGCTGGGAGCGGTTGCGGGCAGTCTCGTACAAGCCCGAGATGTTGGCGCCGCGTTGTTCCAGCGCGCCCTCGGCGGCCATCAGGTTGCTGATCTTCGTCCGGCAGTCTGTGCACTGCGTTGCGCTGTCGCGCAGGTTGGGGAAGTTCGCCAGCTTGTCCTGCGCCTCCTGGAGCTTCCCGGCGGAGTCGATGATTCTCTGAAATGCATCGGCGTGCTGGCTCTTCAGAGCATTAGCCTGGTTCACGAAGGCCTCGACCTGCCCGAGGAACTGCTCCACGCGCTCGGTTCCGAGTTGCTTGAGGAGCCTCCAGTTGCCGAGCGACTGCTGCAACTCGTCCGCATGACGCTTGTACCAGGCCATTTCGTCTACGGCAAGTTCAGAGGCGCCCATGGTTTCGACCGAGGCAGCCGCCCGAAAGGCGGCTTCGCCGCCGGCGAGCGCCAGGTCCTTCTTCCCGAAGGGACGCCCCTCTCGCAAAGCCTCCATTTCACGCCGCCATCTGACGCTCTGGCCCAGCGCCCGCGCTTGCTCCTCAGTGAGATAGGCCAAGGCCAGGGCAAACGCCAACTTTGCCGCGCTCATCGCATAGGGGCCAACTCGCTGGAGCAGGGAACCACCTGCCCCGGAGCCCTCGGGCCCCACAGAAGACTGGCCCCGGATCGACAGCCAGGTCCGGTTGGGGTTGTCAACGGCACGCGCCGCTCCCACGGGGCGCGTGGCGCCGGCGGGGCCTGCGGCTCGCGCCGCAGCTTGGGCTCCTGGTGCAGCGGCTCCCGGCGCCGCTCCCGTGGCCGCTGGCGCGGGCGCACCGGCCCCCGCCCGGGGGGCCCCTATGGACTCCTCCGCCTCGGCGAGTAGCCGCTGGAGTGGCGAGCGTTTCGCCTCCAGGGCCTGCAAGTACCGCGCCCCAGCCTGATCGGACTGGAACATCAGGTGCTCCCCGCGGGCGGACTGGTACTGGGAGCGGGCAACGTATTGGACCAGGTCCGACGCCCGCGCTGTGTCCGGCGACTGCGCCGCGGCATCCAGGAGCCTGGTATTCACCGTGTACTCAATGGCCGCGCGCGACGAGCCGGTTGTGCCAAAAACCCGGGAGTGGATGCTGGACAGCTTCGCTTCCCGGCTGACCAAATTCCCGAATGTCTGGCTGTCCACACCCAGGTCCCGGTAGGTGATGGGCTGGAGCCCGGTCGGATCCACGTTGCGCGTGGGCGCATTACGGGCATAGACGTAGCAGTTCAGGTCCGCCGGCCCGGTTCGCGACCCCCACTCCGGGTCCGGCGTCAGGAAGCGTCCCAGGGCCGGATCGTAGTAGCGCGCCCTCAGGTAATAGAGGCCCAGCTCCGGCTCGTACTCGCGAGCGGTGAACAGGAAGGGATTCCGGAGGGGGTTCTTGTGGTCGCGCAGATCGCCGAAGGCGTCCGCGTCGTAGCTGGCCGCCAGGCTGCCGGCCCCGTCGGTCAGCGCGGCAATGGTCCCCAGCGCCTGGGCGTGGAAAAAGTACTCCCGCCCCTCACGCGTCATCATCAGCGGAAAGTCGATCCCCGGACCGTGCAGATAGGTTGCTCTCGAACGCAGGTCGTCTCCGAGCTCCGCCAGCAGGCTGGTTCCGTCGGATACAAACCAGGTCCTGCCGGAGGAGTCCTTGCGCCAGATGCGCTCGCCGGTGGGGGCGTAGCCGAAGCTTACTTCCACGCCGTCCGGCTTGGTCACCGCGACCAGCCTGTTCTCGGCGTCGTACTGATAGCGCGTGAGGCCGCTGGGGCCGCGCCGCTCGACCAGGTTTCCGTTGGCGTCGTAAGCGAAGGTCTCCTCGCCGGCGCGCAGCAGGCGATCGGCCGCGTCGTACTGATGCTGGGTGGAGGCGCCCTGGCCCTGGCGCACGGACCGGTTGCCGCCCGGCAGATAGCTGTAGCCGAGTGTTCCGCCGGGGCCCTGCTCTTCAGCCAGGCTGCCGCCGGCGTCGTGGCGATACTGCCTCACCCGGCCCTGGGCATCGACTGCCCTGGTGAGGTTGCCGGCGGCATCGTAGGCGTAGCTCCAGCTTGCCAGAACCTTGCCGGCGCGGTCGCTCCAGGTAACGCTCGAGAGCAGATCGCGGGCATCGTATTGCCAGGTTCCCCTGACGCCGTTGGGGTAACTCAACGAGATGATGCGGTCCCTGGCGTCGGACGCAAAGGTGATGGCGCCCCCCGAGGGGAGCCGCATGGCGCTGAGGCGGCCGGCCGCATCATACTGGTATTCGACGGCGCGGCCTTCGGAATCGATGAACCGCGCCAGCCGCCCTGCCGGATCGTACTCGTACTGGAGCGATCTGCGGATGGCCGGATATTCGACCTTGCTCAGCCGGCCCGCCGCGTCGTAGCCGTAGCGCACCGGGAAGGAACCGTCGGTCACTTCGAGAAGGTGCCCCGCCGCGTCGTACTTGTACGACACGGTCTTGCCGTCGGCCAGGCGTTTAGCGGAGAGACGCCCCGCGGCGTCATAGGCGAAGGTTGTGATCTGGTTCTTCGCGTCCGTGGCACTCACCAGGCGCCCCGCGCGATCATAGAGGTAAGTCGCCTTGCCGCCCAGCGGATTCACCCTGCCGGCGAGGTTTCCCATCGCGTCGTAAGCCAGGCGAGTCGCGGCGCCACTGGGGTGGCGAATCTCGCTGAGCCGGCCCGCTGGATCATACTTGTAGGCGGCCAAATCACCGGAAGGTTCCGTCACCTGCGCTACCTCGTGGGCCGCGGTGTACCCCGTGCGGGTCGCCTGCCCGAGCGGATCGGTCGCCTCCAGCAGCCTTCCGGCCAGGTCGTAGCGGTAGCGGATGCTCGCGCCCGCAGGGCCGGTTTCACTCAGGAGCCGTCCCGCCGGGTCGTACCGCATCGCAGAGGAACGCCCCAGGTTATCCTGCCATCCAAGCAGGTTCCCCAGCGCGTCGTGCTGGTAGGAGGTCTCCAGCCCGGAGGCGGTTCGCACGCGCAGCAGGCGCTGGAGTGCGTCGTACTCATAGCGGTTCTGGGCGCCGGTGGTTTCGGAGTCGGTGAGGAGATTGCCGGCGGCATCATAGGCGTAGGTCCTGGCGGTTCCGTCCGGCAACTGAAGGCTGGTGAGCCGCCCCTGGCCGTCGTGTTGGAAACGAATCGAGCCGCCCGCCGCGTCGGTCAGCCCCGTGCGGCGGCCCTGGGCGTCGTAGTGATGCTGGACAGAGGCCCCGGTGGGATCCATCACCCGGGCCAGTTCACCCGAGGGTGAATACTCGTAGCGCCAACTGGCGCCGGCGGGATCCGCTTCGCTGGTTACGTTCCCCAGCGCGTCGAAGGCGAAGGAAGTCGCGCCTCCCAGCGGGTTGATCGCGCGCACCTGGTTGCCGGCAGCATCGTACTGGAAGCGGTGGGAGTTGCCCGCCGGATCCGTGATGGCGGCCAACCGGCCCGCGGCGTCGTACTGATAGCGCGTGGTCCGCCCGGCGAAGTCGGTTTGTGCGGCCAGTCGGCCGCGCGCGTCGTACTGATAGCGCATCGCCCCTCCGTCTGGATCCGTCTCGCTGAGGAGCCTTCCGACGGCATTGTAGCCGAACTGTGTGAGGCCCCCGGCGGGATCTGTGGTGCTTAGGAGGCGGTTCTGCGCATCATAGCTCCACTGATCCACGCCGCCCAGCGCATTGGTCCGGCGCAGCAGGTTGCCCCGTGGGTCATACTCGTATCGCGTCGTCTTTCCCAGCGCGTCGGTCTCCGAGATCAGGCGCCCGCCGGGATCGTAGGAAAAGGTGCGCGCGGGCATCCGCGGTCCGCTGGCGGAGCGCACCAGCCCGTCCGGATAATAGGTGAGGGACAAGACCGTTTCGGCGCCCTCGCGGATGGCGGTGAGATTGAAGTTGTCGGCGTAGTCGAGCGTCCGGCGGGAGCCATCCGGCCGCGTCACCCCCTTGAGCATGCGTGTCTGGCCCAGGTACTCGAAGCGGGTCGTCTCCCCGCGGCCGCCTTGAGAAGCCACCGTCCTTCCCAGAGCGTCGTAGCTGCTGCGAGCAGAGATGCCGGTGGGGCCGGTGATGGCGACCGGCAGGCCAGACTCGTCGTACTCCACGACAGTTCGATGGCCGAGCGGGTCGGTGATCTCTTCGCGGCGTCCATCCTGGAGGCGCTGGATCGAAGTCACGCCCCCCGCCGCATCGATGTGGCGGTACGAACCTGTCGAATCGTCGTATTCGTGCCGCTCCTGGCTCCCGTCACCCCAGCGGCGGCTCGTGACGCGGCCTTTCGAATCGTAGGAGAACTCCACCGCGCCCGAGACCGGATCTTCCAGGCGGACCAGGGCGCCGTTCGCATCGTAACCGTAGCGGAGTGCCGGCCCGCCGTTGACTGTCACTGCCGCCAGGGCGTCGCCCGCATAGGTGTACTGCACCTTGGCCCCGGAGGAGGCCTCGATCGTTTCCATCCGCCCGTCTTTGCGGACGGTAAGACGCAGCCACGTCCCTTTCGGGCCCTCAATTCGCGCCAGCCGGTTGGAGGGACTGTGGCGAACCGTGATGATGTTGCCGTTTCCCAGGTCGCGCCGGACCAGGCGGCCCAGCGGGTCGAACGTGTCCAGGGTGCCGTCCCGCCGGGTGCGGAAGGCGTAGCCTTTCTGCTCGAAAACCACCCGGTCCCCCGACGGGCTTCTGAAGATGTCGCCTTCCTGCTGGAAGTACGTGGTGACGCCGGCTTCCTCCACCATGACCAAGGAGTCCACGCGGGCCAGGCTGCTTTCCCAGTTCAGTCGCCACCGCCCGCCCAGCCGCCCCAGCTTGCTGGGCTTGGCTGCGAGTGTCCGTTCGACCTCCAGAGCGACGGCGCCGGCCGGCAATACCAGATCGGTGTGGGACAGAAGCAGTCTGCCCGAGCGGACTCCTTGGTCATGGTGGAGGAGGAAGCCGGCGTCACCACGTCCTTCCAGCAGGAAGGCAAAGTATAGGAAAGCCCGTCGCGGGACCGGGTGGTTTGGCAGGAGCGTGGAGACCCACAGCCTGTGCGATAAAGGCAACATCATCACGGTTCACCACGTCCCTCCAACCAGGCTGGCGCTGAGAGGGGCCCGAAAGGGACGTGGCCGCTGGTTAGGTCCGCAAAGACGGCGGATGGAAACAATATTGCAGGGCACCAGGTATAGCCTATCCGCGATTGGTGAGCATCGTCAACGGCGGGCACTCACTTACGTTTACGTTCAAACACGCACCTGGTCCGCCTGGAAAATGCAGTTCTGGGCGTGTCCCTACGAATTCGGAAAACATGCGCCCGCTGAGTGAGCTGGGAGCCAGGAGAGCAGCGCGACACTGCGACAAATTCGACAGGTTCATACACACATCGACAGGCTATAGGTTTTTCAAAATGCAAGCACCTCCAGATAAACCTGCGCGAAGAGATCACCAACCGCTCGGCCATGCGACAACGAGACCAGGCCTCCCAGTGCAGCGCCATCACCCCACCCCGCCCGGCGGTTCTACTACTCGCGGCCGCTACGACGCTCTGGACAGTGCCTGCTCAAGGCGGCCGCGGGGGACGAGACCGGCTCCGCCTAGAGGGGGGACGCGGCCGGGATGGCTCCCGCCGGACGCTGGACTACACGCCCAATTCGGCCGGCATCCGAGGGCACCAAAACGGGTCCTCTGCCTCACCTATTATCCGGACGGGCTGGTGCGCTCCGCCAGCGGACCGCGGGGAGTCCGCGCGCACCTTTTCCGATACCGGCGGGGCGCCTCTCGACGCACTGGGAGGACGAACACGATGCTGACCCACAGTTGCTGCACCGAGCACAGAAAGGCTGTGAGTGCGCAGGACGAGCCAGGAGCTCGCACGGGCTAGGCTGCGACATGCCGTCGGGAAGGCTCTCAGCGAGACGATTCTGACGGAGGGGCGATGCGCTTGGCTCTGTGACACAGCAGCCAACTGGCCGCACAACCGACTTTCGCCGGGCGGACCACGCACTTTATCACTACGACGCGGGCCACGGCCACGTCCACCACTTCAGCTGGATGCTCCAGAAATTCCAGGGTGCAGCAAACCACTGGGAGACGCAGAGCTTTACTTTCACCCCCTTCGACGCGCTCAGGGAAACATAACCACAAAAGCGCACCGCGCCGGTTGGGCGCTACATTTATTCACCCTCGGTGACTGACCCAGTCATTCCACCCAGCCTTCTGCTTCCAGCTACGAGTCCTGTTAGACACCCAGCAGCCCCGCGCGGCGAGCTGACCGACGCAGGCGGGCGGGACTCAACTCCCAACCCTCTCGCCAGCCTTCAGTTGCCGGACGGGACCCGCCAGTGCCGCCGGCGATCTCCTCACCGACTCCCGAAAACCACCAGGCACCCCAACCACTATGAGTACGACGCACTCCAGCGCCTCCTGCGCGTCGAACCGCCCCTCGGGGCTGGAGACCTCCTACCAGCACGACGCGGGCTGGGGAACCTGCTTGATAGCAGGGTGAGACCTGAGCATGCCTCTGCGATGCGGCCTGCGCTCCCCGGCGGGACACTACTAGTCCGAAACCGGCCCCTGCGGCGCGCTCCGCTACCGCTACGACCTCGGCCGGAAGGCTGCTGTGGAGGCAACCGATCCGCGCTCGGGCAGGCAAGGAACCCGCACGGGCTACACCACGGCCCGCAGAGTGACGCAGGGTGAGACGGTGACTTGGCCACCTACAACTATAATCCAGCGGGCTCAGGCGAGATTCGCCACCCAGGTGCGCGGACTCGCCTGGCTTACGACGCGATGGGAAACCTCACCGGCAGGGTGAGGCAAAGTTTGCACCTCTATGATCGCGCGGCCGCCTGGTGAGTGCCACGGACGCGAAGAACCCAGAAAGGCAAGCCTCCGCCCATCACTAAGCCACGGGGCCTACTGTTCCACAAGTGACAAGTACGACACAGCGGGGCCCCTTCTCGAAGTGACCGACGGTTCCCTTCCGGTGCGCTACGGCTGCGACACAGCGGCCGGCTGAGCAAGGTCAAATATCCGGCCATCCGCGGATCGCTCCAGTACAAGTACGATCCGGCCAGCAAGCTGCACAGTTCCATGGATTCCGAAGGGCCACGTGAATACCAGTATGGCACTGCGGCCAGGCCTCAGCGCCATGCACTCCCCCTCGGGGGGCGCCGTGGGTCCACGCCAGGGACCAGCATGGTCTCATTTTCAGTTACCCCAACAGCATGCACCCGACTCTGGCAATACGATCCCACAATCTGCTCTGGAGCCGCTACCTGGAGCAACCGCGCCACCATATGGCAAGGCAAGCTGTTCCTACGATAGTGCCGCCGGCAACCTCCCCACCAGCAGGCAGTCGATGCCCAGGGCCAGGGTGGGCTGGCCAGGAAGGCCACCTGGCTCGAAGAGCAGGGCAGGACGGAGACACTGCAGCTAGCAGCTAGG
>CAVRZY010000136.1:0-30901 GCA_963725415.1 uncultured Acidobacteriota bacterium
AACACCAGGATGCTGGCCAGGACGGAACTGAAGGGTTCCACCAGCAGAACGATCCGCGCATTTCGTGGAAGATCGTTCAGCATGCTCAGCCCTTCTCGATCCCGTAGAACCAGATGGCGCCCTCGCGCTGCGGCAGCGCGAAGGTGAGGCCGTCGGCCATGGCGCGTGCCCCGCCGTTCCGGGTCTCGCCGGTCTCCGGGTTCTCGAAGACATACACGGCATCCGGCCGAAGCGCCTTGCGGGTGCACGACCAGCGTCTCCTCCGGACACGCCGGGAGCCGGATGCCCTGGATGAATCCCCGGCCTTCCTCCGGGCAGTCGAACTGCCGCGCCACCCATTTCTCCGGCGTGCGGTGAATCGGCGTGAGCGGGTAGTAGTCGCCGTTGAGCATCAGCTCCGCCGCCCGGCGCCAGATGCCGAGCATCTTCTTCATGAGATCGTAGTCGTAGTCGTCCCGGCGGATGTCGATGCAGGGAATGATCATGGGCCCCAGGCCGCAGTGGTAGGAGTAGCTGTCCACCCGGTGGTCGTATCGCGCCTGGCCCTCCAGGTCCCAGGAGAGCGTGACCTCCTTGAAGTAGGGCAGCCACTCGAACAGGATGTGGTGGAAGGACAGCTTCACCGGGTGATCGCCGTACCCGTAGTCGGTGTAGTGCAGCGGCACGGAGCGGCGCATGGTCTCCAGGTCGTTGCGGCGGCCGCCGGACGCGCACGAGTCGATCCACAGGCCGGGATTCCGCGCCAGCAGGTCGTCCCAGTACTGGAGATAGCCCTGCACGTGCAGGTTCTCGTTCATGCCCTGGCGGTCCTCGGCCTCGTTCGTCGCGCCAGTGCTGCAGCGGCTCGAAGTTGTGAGTCCTGCCGGTAGATCTTGATGCCGTTGTCCCGGATCAGCCGGCACACGTGGTCGGTCAGCCACTGGCGGCAGGCCGGGTTGCCCAGGTTCAGCAGGCGATTCGTCGTCTGCCTTCGATCTTCAGCAGCCATTCCGGGTGCTCGCGGTCGAGTCGCGTGCCGGGCCTGACCCGTTCCGGCTCGAACCAGATGCAGCAGATCGGCGCCGTGCCGGGCGGCGCAGTCGGACACGGGCTTGAGCCCGTTGGGGAACCGCTCGGGGTCGGGCTCCCACGTGCCGGTTACGCGGCCATTTCCGCTGCTGCTCCTTCGTTGTAGCAGGGATACCACCCGGCATCGATCCACCAGACGTCGATGGGAATGCCGCGCTCGGCCCACCGCTCGATGTACCGGACCTGGTTCTCCTCGGTGGCGGCGGTGAACTCCTCGCCCTCGTCCGTGCCGTGCCCGACCAGCAGCGGCCGCAGGGGCTGCCGCGCCGGCCTGGGCAGGAGGTGGGCCCGGTACCAGCGCCGCCAGAGGTTCTGCGACCGCGTCCCGGTCGCCGCGGTAGAACATCAGCAGCGACAGTCGGCGTGCGCGCCTCCTCGCCCGGCAGCAGCCGGAAGTGGGTCAGCTCCTGGCCGGCCGTGATGTGCACCGCGCCGGCGTTGCGGTCGCCCGGGAAGCGGCTCGCCCACTGGCCGGCCCAGCCGACCACGGCGATCAGCGCCCCGGCCGGTGTCCTGCCATTCGAGGTTGTAGTACGGCCAGGCGCGGTTGGTCCGCCGCCCGCCCATCGGCGCGAACCGGTATTCCTCGCCGTGCGCCAGCGAGACGCGGAACGGCTCGTAGCCGTCCGGGGAGTAGTAGTCGCCGGTCCAGTAGTTCAGGTACGGGAAATGCGCCGCCGCGGAACCAGGAGATCCATCGACCGCAGATCCTCGATCAGCGGGCTCTTCCGCCTGGACGTGTTCTTCAGCCGGACCACCCATTCGACCACCGGGAACCGCCGGTACTCCTTGATCTCGCAGATCACGGCCAGGCCCGGTCTTCGGGTCGGTCCGGGTGATCCGGTGCAGGACGATGCCGCCGCGCTCCGGCGCCGCTCCGCCTTCAGCCGCCAGCCCGCGAGCAGGTCCGGCGACGGCTTTCCGCCGTACCGGAAGCTGAAGATTCTCGCCGAGCGGCGCCTTCGCACGCGCATGACCGTGCCGCGCCGTCGACCTTCAGGTTCACCCAGTCCACGTGCGCCCTCGCGATCGGGGCCGCGGACCTTGAGCATGACGTCGCCGGCGCCGCGCAGCGCCACGTCGAATCGGGCCGGCGGCGATGCGACCTTGCGCGGGCCGCTGGTCCAGACCTCCCGGCCGTCCGGCCTCGATGCTGAACATCTGGTCCGCCGCCTGAGCCCCGCGTGTGCTCGCTGTCGTTGATGCCGCACAGCCCCGTCAGCCGCCGGCTGCCCGGCCGGCAGCCGGATCCGCAGGTCGCATTCCCCGTGCGTTCCGAAGCCCGAGGCATACACCTTGCCGGCCAGGCAGAGCGGCTTGCCCGTGACCGAGACGTTGACCTGCATCTCCCCCAATCCTGCCGGAGGCACTCCAGCGCCGGCCGATCTCTCCCGCCCTTGAGAGCGTACAGCATGCCCCGCCAGCCAGTCCCTCGCATCGTTCATTTCCTCTGCCGTCACGTTCCATGGCGACTCCGACTTGGTTCGACCCTTGCCTGACTGGCGTGTCATTGGTGGCTCCTTGTTGTTCGATCCGTCGTCCGCCCTCCGCGAACCCGGGGTGGACTTCGGGTTTCGTGGGACACAGCATACGGACGGATGCCCCCCAAGGTCCATGTTCGCCGGTATGATTCGCATGTCACTATGTCTGGACTTCCGGCCGCGGGCGTCGAAGAATGCCGCGAAATGAAACCCCGTAGGACAAGATCTTCCGGCAGCCGATCCGGGTGGAGGGTTTGCAGCGGCGACGCTCAGCGACTGCCGCGCGGCCACTCCACCCGGTGGCGGGTGCTCCCGTTCTTCATGTATTCCCAGGCCGGTCACGGCGGGGAGCGGATCCGGGTTGCCGGGGGGCGGGAGGGGCACGCCACACGGGGCGAACTGGTGGTGCTGCCGGCCGGGATCCCGCACCAGGTGGACGTGACGGGCGCGTCCGAGCTGCGCCGGTGGGTGCACGTGAACTACCTCCTCTTCAACAGCCTGGACCTCTTCTCGCTTCTCGAGGTGCCGCTGGTGGTGAAGGGCGAGATCGGCGCCCAAGTCGGCGCCGCCATCCAGGAGTGGGTTGATGCCGAGGCCGCGAACCCGGACGAGCCGGCGCTGCGGCGAAGCGCGCGGCGGCACGAGACCGGGTTCAAGCTGCTGCGGCTGCTGGCGCCGGTCTGCCGGCCGCGGCCGGAGGCGCTGGAGCGGATGGAGCGGGCCCACGTCTTCGAGCCGGTGATCCAGCACATGCGCCGGCATTTCGGCGAGGCGCTCGACCGCGACACGCTGGCCGGCCTGGCCGGCCTCTCGCCCGCCCAGTTCCACGTGGCCTTCCGGAAAGCCACGGGAACAACGCCCGTGGCTTTTCTCAAGGGGCATCCGCCTCCGGCACGCCCAGCAGCTGCTCATCACCACGGAAACGCCGGTGAAGGAGATCGCGCAGGCCTGCGGCTGCGAGGACCCGTTTGTGTTCAGCAAGTTCTTCAAGCGCGAGAGCGGCTCAGCCCGTGCGAGTACCGGCAGCGGGTCCGCTCCGGCTACCGGCCCCCACGCCGCCGGCTGACCGGCGGGTGGGGGATGTCGATGTCTGGGGGACATTCTTGTCTGACACTTCACAACAACCAGTTGTCGCCAACCATACAGGGAAGGGGAATCGGCATTGAAATTGATGGGGAAAGACGATGAAGGATGAAGTCATTCCCGGGCGGTACGCGGCTTTTCCCGGTTTGCTTCCCGGCCTGCGGGAGTGGTGTTCGCTTCGCTAACCCTGGAATGGTCGGAGCGCCGGGCAACCCCGCAAATGGTGGACATGGCTATTCCCGGGAGGCAGGGTATCTGCACCTGAAGGCCCCCTGCGTTTCTGACTGCGGCCGGCTCAGTTCAGAAGATTCATTTCCTTCTGAATCCGTGCCGCGGTGGCCTCTTGCACGCCGTGGTCGCCGGCGAATACAAGCCACCGACTGACCGCATCACGGACCTCGGCAAGTATTTGGTCCGCTTCGGTCATGTCCATACCGGCGCCCTTGGCCACTTGCTGGACATGATCCAGCCCAGGCGCCCGTCCCTCGCCACAAAGGGATGTGGTATGCTCGCCTCCCGGACCCTCCGTGTACGTCAAGTCGTATGCCGGAGACAGGCTCCAGCCGTTTCAGGGGTGAATCGGAAGGCGAAATTCTTCACATGGTCGTCGCGGTTGTGTGCCATTACGTTGAACACCATCAGTCGGAACGCCCGGCTGACCTCGGCCTGATTTCGGGTGAGGATTCGGACAACCTTGAGTACGTCCCGATAGTCGAGACTTGGAATGCGGAAGTCCGCTCCGATCAGGTTGCCCAGGCTGTGCATGTGGATCCGCCGGCCCTTGTCACGGTCGAAGCGCTTCACCCCGAAAAACCTGCCTTCTTCGATGGTGAACAGACGAAAGGGTGGGAAGGATCAATCCGGCCGCCTGGAGCCATTTCGAGCGTAGGCGGCTTCGATGGCTCCGGTGTCGGGTGGATCCATCCGAGCAAAGAATTTTACCATCCACGCGTCACAACCATCCGGGTAGGGTGCCGGTCCGGTTAGAATCCGGTTCCCATCCAGACCGATCAGAACTTTTGGTCTGGCGCCACCGGGAGATCCTCCGGCGCGGAGAAGCTCCGGCAGCACGGCGGCGACTTCGCCCTCAAAGACGGTCTGGGCTTCCCGGGCCAACCGGCCCAGGTCGAAACCGGCCAGGGACGGTTTCGATGCCCGCGATGGCGGATGAAAGGACAGCGCGCCCATGGCTTCCTCTCCCAACCAGGCCAACCGGTCCAGTTCCGTGAAAGTGGACGGACCAATCCCCTGTTGGCGGAGAAACCGGTCCATAAGCAAATGTCCCCGCCACTTCCGGCTGATTCC
Organism: uncultured Acidobacteriota bacterium; assembly: GCA_963725415.1. Classification (GTDB taxonomy): domain Bacteria; phylum Acidobacteriota; class Terriglobia; order Bryobacterales; family Bryobacteraceae; genus CAVRZY01. The sequence goes on from CAVRZY010000136.1 coordinate 4,938, forward strand.
GGGATTGCAGGTGCACCACCTCGAGTAGGCCAATTGGGCGTAGGGGCACTCGCCAGCTTTCTCAGGCCGGTGAGGCGTTCGTTGTCACCCCGGCGCGCTTACCTTCCCAGGAACTGGTCCAGTCTGTCGGCTTCGCGCTCGGCGAGGTCGAGGTTGCGCCTGGCGCCGGGGACGTCCCCGGCTTTCAGGTCCGCTTCAGCCTCGTCCAAGAGGTACTCCATGCGCTTCCAGGATGCCGAGATGTCGGTGCGCATGGAAAGGCCGGAGGCCCGTTGCTGCTGCTCGAGGTTCTGCAAGCTGCTCCGGAGTGCGTTGGCCCGAGAACCCAGGAAGATCATTCGCTCCCGCAACTGCTGGAGCGCGGCCCTGGTTTTGGCGTCTGGGGCGGGCGGTGGAGCGGTCTCAGAGGGGGCAGCTTCAGGGGGCCGTTGAGCCTGCACCGGCGGTGCGATGGGCTGCCCGGCTCCAGCCGGTTGGGAGCCTGGGGCCAGGGAGGTCTGAGCCGGAGGCCGGGTAGCTGGGGTAGCCTCGCGGCGGGCCGGCCGTCCACTGGTGGCCGTGGCGGGCGGCGGTGTCTGGGTTTGGGCCGCAGGGGTTCCTGCTGACTGCCCTGCGGGGGGAAGCTGGGCAGTTCCCGAGCCGGCAGCCGCCGCCGGAGGCTGACCCGGAGTCTCAGTAGCCGGCGTGGCAGCCTGGCCCGGAGTCTGCTGGGTGGTGGGTGAGGCGGTTTCCCCGGCCTTGGTTCGGAACCAGCGAGGCATCTGGCTGGCGGCGACCACGATGACCGCCAGCGCCGCCACAGCGCCGATGGTCATCCACAGGCCGCGGCGGCTGCCCGGGCGCGCCGGCTGGGGCGGCAGCGGGGCAGCAGCCTCCGGAATCGGGACCGGGGCCGGCCTGGGCTGGACGGGCGGCGGGCCAACGGGAGCTTTCACTGGAGCCGGTGGTGCGGCAGCGCCCTTCACGCTCTGCAAAGCCGCGCGGAAAGCCTGAGCGGACTGGAAACGTTTGGCCCGGTCCTTCTGGATGGCCATCAGGATGACGTCGTTCAACACGCCAGGCAGCTTGGGGTCCACCTGGATGGGGGGTACCGGCTCCTGTTCCAAGTGAGCGGCCATGATGGCGTAGTCGCTATCCCCCTTGAAGGGCCGCGTGCCGGTCACGAGCTCGTAAAGCGACACGCCGACCGCGTACAGATCGGCGCGTCCGTCCAGGTCCGCGCTTCCTTTCACCTGCTCAGGGGACATGTAATAGAGCGAGCCCATGGTGGTGCCGGTCATGGTGAGTCTCCGGTCGGCTGCCGCCTTGGCGATGCCGAAATCCATGAGCTTCACCACACCGCCGGTGGTGAGCATCATGTTGGCGGGCTTGATATCGCGGTGGATCACACCGCGTTCGTGCGCATAGCTCAAAGCCGAAAGCACCTGGGACATCGAGTCCACTGCTTCGGGGACTGGCAGCGGGCCTTGAAGCAACCTGGTCTCCAGGGACGTGCCCTCGACGAACTCCATGATCATGACCAACTGGTTTTCGACGCGCAGGGCAGTGTGCAAGGCAGCGATGTTGGGATGCGTGAGACTGGCAAGCAGCTTGATCTCGCGTACAAACCGGTCTGCCAGCTCGGACTCGCCGGCCAGGTTGGGCAGCAGGACCTTCATGGCCTCGATGCGGTCGGAGATGACATTGCGGACCTTGTAGACCTTGCCCATTCCGCCGGCCCCGAGAATACCGATGATCTGGTAGTCGCCGACGGTATCGCCAATGTTGAAACTCATGGATCGTCCTCCTTTGATCCGACGTTGGCTGCTCAGTTCCTCACCGCATCTCCGACCTTGGCGGGGGTGGCGCCGGTATAGGTTCCCACGGCGGAGCGTTCATCGACTTCGGTGATAACCACTTCCCCGAGGGAGTCCTCGACGCTGCGAATGATTTTGCCGGTGGCGGGGTCGCGCACGTCGCGGATCTTCCTTCGGACCTGCAAGCGGTCTCCGACCTTGACGCCGGCTTTGCTGCCGATATTGAGGACCAAAGTGCGGCCGGAAGCATCGGCCACCAGGCCGTCGATGACCAGTTTGCGCGCGGGGAGGCGCTGGGCGCTGGTTTCGAGCTGGCTGGCAAGCTGGCTGACGGATTGAGCCACGGCCTCCCCCAGGATGGTGGCAGCGAAGTTCTTGCTGGTCATGTCCACGGCGCCGCCTCCCACCACGCTGCCGCCACCCGCGCCGAGCAGGTTGGTGCCCGAGCGGGTCGATTCTCCCAGTCCCTTGGCGGCGGCCAGCACCTCGGCGGTCTCGGTATCCACCATGCGCGCGCTGATGCCGACCACGGCTTTGGACTCGGTTCTCTTGACGCCGCCGATCCCGAAGCGCCCGGTGACCCGGCTGAGAGCGCCACCTGCGACGCCGGTGCTCTTGTCGTCCCTTCCGAACTGGGTGATGCTGCCCATAATTATGGCGTCCACGCCCAGCACGCGCCCGATTCGAGCCGCGGTCGAAGCGTCCGCCCGGTCGCTGTTAGCGAAATTCTGCTCGCGCAGGATCTTGTCCAGCGCCTTGCGCTCGATGACCGAATACACTCCGTCCTGCACCAGCTTCTCGACGATCAGGTCGGCGATGCCCCTGCCGACGTCCTGGTCAGTGCCAAAAATCGACGCCACGTAGCTGCGCACGGTTCCATACTCGAAATCCAAGACCGCCACACGCTTCTTCTGCTGCGCGCTGGCCAGCCACGCCAGCGCAATCCAGACCAGCAGCACGCCAAAAACCCGACGCATCACATTCTCCTTTCAAGTACCCTCGACTAAAGTAATACCACTATCGGCGGAAAATGCCAAACCGTTGATGGCCACAGAGCCTGGACACCGGCGAACCGGGTAAAACCTATGCTAAGCTCAATGCGAGTCGCGCAGGAGAGGAGACCATAAGACAGCGATGTGTGGCAGCGGAGGCTCGCCGCCAGGCCAACCCAGTAGTGGCGGATCCGGTGGACCGAGCAGCATGGCACAATGCGACCGGATACGGCTGGTCGAAGTGAAGGAAGTAGTGCAACAGGCGGACGGGTCGGAGGTCAACCGGGCGACCGCCTCGCGGAACCAGTACATCAACCTGGATGCCACGCCGGGGCATCCGGAGTACGGGCGGCGCCTCCGGTTCCGCGCGCGAGTTCAGTGGGTGTCAGGATCAACGCGGTCGCTGTCCGGCCAGACCGTATACTGGTACCACACGCCGGGCGGCAGCAACCGGAATGGTCTGAGCGGGGCCTTGCGGGCGGGTTTCGACTCGGAGGGTTCCGGCAGTCTGCGCACGACTTCGACCATCGACAGCGCGGGTTGGACCGAGATCGTGAACTTTTATCCCTCCCGCTACGGAGGGGATGCGTTTGAGGTCTTCGCCACCGAAGACTCCTCCTATACGGGGGGCATCTCGGCGGGAACGTACACGGTCTGGCGGCGGTTGTCCTACGAACTGGACTGCATGACCCGGGCTTCCGGTGGCGGGACCTACGCGAACCGCGCCAACACCGCGGACATGGAGACCAAGTTCCGGGGGCTATTCATCGAGCTGGCTGTCACAGGCACGGATGCCAGCCCTGCGCACGAGCGGCTGGTGTCGGACACGGACGCAGATACCTGGGCCAGCAACGTCCGTGACGGCACCGGCGCGCCGCGGTATTTCCACCTGGTCCTGATCGCCACAATCGCCTGGGACCCGGCACCGGTAACCCAAACGCACAACCTGACAAGAACACGGCACCGAATCAGACTTGAGGGCTCGCGGTACCTGCTGAACAGCGCCAACTGGTTCGTCAGGGCCACCTATCGGTCGGGCACGAACCACGGGGCGGTGCCGCGGGGCAACTTCACGCTGTCGGAAGCAGGCGATCCATCCACGGGTGACGACAGGTTTGAGATACAGGTGAGTTTCAACGGACTCAACGTGGACCTGTCGCGTCCGGTGCGGATCAGGTTAACGTTCACCAACTGGACAGCGGGCTCAGGCCTTCAAACGCCCACCGGGCCAGCCACCATCATCGGGATGCGCTGGCGGGAGCGCTTACATCGGGCCTCGGCCGCCGACCTGACCAACTCGACGCTCAACACCATGATGCACGAGCCGGGCCACGCCATGGGGCTGGCTCCGAGCAACCTGCCCGACGGCACGGCCAACGCGGATCACTACGACCAGGCTGGCTGTCACTGTCACGCCCTGGCGAACGGGTGCGTGATGTACGAGGCCAACTCGACCAGCGTCACCTTCTGCGACCACTGCTCCGACGGGCTCAAGGCGCGGAACCTGTCGAGCCTGCCGCTGAGCGGCGATGGCGCATACTGAGGTTCAAAGACATGTCTTCTAGTCCATTCGTCATTCGCGCTACTCCGGTATACGGCCCCTTGCCAGGGTCCCCATCACTGGACCCGGAGAGCTTCGCGCTGGACTTTGCGGTGCAGCGAGCGGTCAGCGAAGCCGGTCAGGCGACTGTTGCGGTGCTGGCGGGAGCGGTCTTGCCGGGGCGCTACGGCAACATTTACGGCGGGCGCCTGGCGGGCGCGGTCAAAATCGTGGCGATCGACGTTCGGGCCGGGGGCGTCTACCACCGCGAGGCCGAGAGAGGGCATGCCGTCCCGCTGCCGCTGGTCATGGACCCCAATCCTGCCCCGCCGCCTAGCGACGAGGCAGAACTCGAGGCTGTTGAGGTTTACTTCGCCGTAGATCTGCGCGCGCACCTGACTCTACCGGCGGCTGCGGGGGTTTACGCCGTTTTCCTGTGGCTGGATGAAATGACATCGCCGGTTCGAGTGGTGCAAGTGCCGGGACCGGAAAGGGTCGGGCCGGTGACGCCCCCGGCGGGGCGCCCCATTGATGGGGTCTTCATGTTGCGGCGCACGGAAGGGACTCCGCCAGCGGGGGGCGCCGAGATCGTACTCCAGCGGGGTGGCGTGGCGCCGGGCGGGATCCGGATCTACGGAGCCGTGGGTCCGGAGCTTCTAGCGGCCCCGCCCCAGGCCGGCGGGGACTATCTCGCGGTCATGGCCCTCGACTTTCGCAGCCGCATGTTGAGGTGGCGAGGCGTCCCAGTGCCAAGGGTGGCGCTGGCGGCGCGCGAGTTGGCTTTCGACTTCGACCTGCTGGGGTTGTTCGGCGGCCCGGGCTGGTTAGACCGCCCGCAACTGCCCCGAAGAGCTTTTGTTCTGGCCAGCACGCGGAACGCTGTCTCGCGGGTGCTGGTGGTGGAGGCCTGAGAAGGTGTGAAAAAATCAGCGGACAGGCGAAACCGCCTGTCCCACGGTGGTCTAAGTGGCTTGATTGCAGCGTGGGGCAGGCCGTTTGGCCTGCCACCCTTGTTGCGGGTGCTCGGATTTCTGGCGCTAGCGCTTACGGGCGATGGGCGTGTCCTCCCGGGTGGCGGGGGAGAGCAACCCGCACCAGAAGTGGTTATCACTCGCCAGCCGTGGTACGGCGTTCAGCCCCAGTCGCCGCAGTTGCCGCGCGGCCGTTTCGGATTGCAGTTCACTGTGCGGCCTGCGCGGAATGCCGGCCGGCCAACGGTTGCGCTTCTTGCGGCAGGCCGGCTGCCGGGACGCTACGGCGATATCTATGGGGGGCGAATCCATGGAGCCGTGAAGATCGTGGCCATCGATGCCGAGAGCGGTCGCGTCTACTATAACCACGCGGAGCGCGGCGAGGTGGCGCCAATCGCGGCGGCGATGAACCCGAACCCCCAGCCGCCCGGTCCAGGCGAGGCTCAGCTCGAGGAAGTTGAGACCTATTTCAACATGGACCTGCGCGCGCAGTTGGGCTTGCCGGCGCACGGGGCCAGCTACGCCGTGTTTCTGTGGCTGGACGAGCTTACCTCGACGGTCCGGAGGGTAGAACTGCCCGGAGGGAAACGCGAGGGTGCGGCTGGGGAAGGCGCGGCCGATGCCAGTGCGGCGGGATTGTCTTTTCGGCGAACAGAATGGACTCCGAAGGCGGTGGGGACACGGATCGTGCTGCGGCCCGCGGTCGGCACCCAGGTATGTGGAGCGCTGAGTCCGGCGTTGCTCTCGAGCTCACCATCGAGACTCACTGTTCTAGCCCTCGACTACCGAAGCCGGATCCTGAAGTGGCGGAGCTTTCCGCTGCCCAAACGGGTACTGGAGAGGCGGGAAGACGCTTTCGATTTCGATGTAGCAGGAGTGTTCGGCGAGCCGGGCTGGACGGAGCCCGCCGGCGACCCGCAGAAGATGTTTGTGACCGTGAGCGTGGACGAGGCGCTATCGAACGTCGTGGTGATCAGCCCGCGGAAGGGGAAAGCGCAGTGAGTATGGTTATCCGGCTATGCAGACATGAGGACATCGACCAGATCGTTGAGCTGGGACGAGGGATGCACGAAGAGAGCGCCTACTCCTTTCTGCCCTACGACCCCGAGAAAGTGCGCCGTCTGGCGATCGACATGATCGAGCATCCCGAGACCCGCTGTGGCCTGGTAGCCGAGCAGGATCACGCGGTCGTGGCCATGCTCGGCGGCTATCTGACGGACTACTTCTTCTGCGATGAGAATGTCGCCTGCGACATGGTCTTGTTTGTGGATCGGGACTACCGCGGGAGCCCGGCCGCAGCCAAGCTGATTCAGGGTTTCCGCAACTGGGCCATCGCGCGTGGGGCGCGGGAACTCTGTCTGAGCATCTCCACCAACATCAGCACCGAAAGTATCGGAAGATTGTACAAAGGCCTGGGTTTCACCCAAGTCGGCGCCATATACAAGCAGCGCCTGTGAGGCGTCGCTGCGAGGCGCGCTGGAGGAACAGATCGTGTTGAAGATTCGCTGGGAGCAGATGGAGGTTTTCGATCGGGCCGTTCTCAAGGACTTCGAAGACCAGACGCTCGAGCATCTCAAAAAGGGCTTTCCGAAACACTGCCGCCTTTTGGGAGAAGAGAACCTTCGCAAGAAGGTCCGGGAGGGCTTTGAGCGCGCCAGAAGCTACGGCCTGAGCTCCCAAAACGGTTTGCGCCTGTTCGTCGAGCTCACATTCCTGCTGGGCAGCGGTTTCGACGCGGACCCGCAGTTGCCCTGGGCGGCAGAGATCCTCGAGGATGCCGCCAGCGACCAAGCGGCGCGCGTGGAGCGCCTGCACCAGAAGTCAATGGACTACCTGGAGAAGGTCTGCGGCCCCAACAACGAACACATCGACGCGGTGCTGGCGCGGCTGCGCACGGAACCCCTGCAAGGGTTTTCGCAGTCCGGCATCGGGAGATTCGAAGATTATATGGTCCGGCGCTTTTGGCTGCTGTCCCCGGAGAAGTGCCAGTACATCGGCGAGGGCTGCCTTCGGGGGCTGATTCAGAGCGGGCTCGATGCCGCCAGGGGTTATGGACTACTGAACGAGTTTGGCGTGACGGCGTATCTGGGATTGATGTTCATTCTGGGGAGCGCTTTCGCTGGGGACTTACAGTACGGTTTCGCCCAGGAAGTCCTGAGTGACCAGAGTCTCGCCGATCCGGCGCAGAAAGCGAACCGGCTATACGCCGAGGCGCTGGCGTACCTGGACCGGTGGAACGCCTAGCCCCAATCCTGTTCACCTAAGTGGGGATGCCCGTAGGGTAGCGGAACTCGCTGAGGGCTAGATCGTCACCGCGAGGAATCCGCCGTCTACGCGCAAGACCGAGCCGGTGACGAAGGAGGAGGCGCGCTCGGACGCCAGATAGATCGCCGCGCCCACCAGCTCGGAGGGCTCCCCGAAGCGATCCATCGGAGTGTGACCCATGATGCTGGCGATGCGCTCGGAGGTGAGGATGCGCCGGTTCTGCTCGGCGGGGAAGAAGCCGGGCACGATGGCATTGACGCGCACCCGGTGGGGCGCCCACTCGCGCGCCAGAAACTGGGTGATTTGATTGACGCCGCCCTTGGTGACGGAGTAAGTGAAGACCCTCGAAAGCGGGGGTCCGGCGGAGACCGAGGAGATATTGATGATCGAACCGCCGCGGCCCGCCTCGACCATCGTTTTTCCGAAGACCTGGCAGGCCAGGAAGACGCTCTTGAGGTTGACGTCCAGGATGCGCTGCCACTCCTCTTCACTGATCTCGAAGAAGGGCGTAGCGGAGTTGATGCCGGCGGCGTTGAGCAGGATGTCAATGTGTCCTAAGGTGGAAAGGATGGTGTCGCGGGCCGACTCGATTTCTTTCTTGCTGGTGGCGTCCACGGCCAGGCCGACGGCCCGGCGGCCCAGGGCGCGAATGGCAGCCGCGCGCTCTTCGGCGCTCTGAGGGTTGAGGTCCAGGATAGCGAGCTCGGCGCCAGCCTCGGCGAAGCCCATCGCCATCTCGCCGGCCAGGACGCCGCCCCCGCCGATCACCACAGCTACTCTGTCGTGCAAAGAGAAAAGCTCGTTCTGATCCATGGGATATTATTCATTCTTACACAACGCGGCATGGCCGCAACCAAACAACCCAGCGAGCCGCGCCTGCGGGCAGAGCGGCCGTGCCGGGGGAGATTGACGATTCGAGAATTGACGATTGACGATTTTCTCATTGACGATTGACGGAGACACGCCCGGCGGCCGCAGTGCAATCGTCAATGAATCAATCCTCAATTCCGATGCTGGTGTATGATCGCGGTGAAAACCATGGAGATGGCCAAGCGCGTGCTGTTGAGCTTGCTCAGCGTCTCGGTGACCGCCTCGGCCCAGGCGCCGTGCCAGGCCCGCGTCAAGGCGTCGCACGACTTTTCGTACTTGGTCGGCAGCGCCGGCCCGAGCGGTAACTATCGCTGGCTGGTCAACGGGAAGCCGGTTCAGACGGGCCGCATGTCGCAGGTATTCATGCTGCACGCCGAGGAAAGCGTGGTCGCCGCGGCAGGGCAGAACCCGGTACAGGCCACCAGGATCTCCTACCAGCCCGGCCGGTGGGGTTGGGGGCTGGCGCTGGAACCAAGCGGCGACCTAGCGTATGCGCGGGAAGGGAATCTCGACCTGGACGAGGGCACCGTCGAGATGTGGGTGGCCCCGCGCGCCGACGGCGCCGATCCGATCTACAGCCAGCGCGATCACATCTTGTTCTTCTATCGCGCGCCCAACGGCGATCAGGTTAGTATCGCGCAGTCGAGAACCTCCGGCATCCTGTACGCAGGCGGAAGCGTGGGAGGGCAATGGCAAAGCGCTTATGGAGGGGCTGCTTCGATGCGCGGCTGGCGGGCCGGGGAATGGCACCACCTGGCTTACACGTACTCAGCCGCTGAAAACCGCATGCGCTTCTATGTGGACGGCGTGCTCACGGCCGACACCAACGAGAAGCGGTATCAGCCTCCCTCCCCGGCGGGCGATCGGTTTGCGGTGGGCGGTAACCTCTCGGGCAACCGCGCACTACTTCATCGACGAGGTAAGGATCTGGTCGCGCGTGATGGACGCCACAGAGATCCGAGCCAACGCCGAGCGGCTGGACCAGCCGGCCGACAACGAAGTCTGGTTGCCCGTAGCCGGACTCGCGCCGGGTGACCAGCGTGGTGTTTGAGTGACGGCTGCGTGCGCCAGCAAGCCATTTGTCTGGGTCGGCATTCCGCTGGCCGACGCCGATCCGCCCAGCACGCTCTTGCCGCCCGAGACCACCACGCTGCCGTTTTCGGTGCGCACGATTCGGCCGGCCTCGTGCGGGTATTCGGTCGGGACGCCGCTGAACTACGACAGCATGACGCCGTTCTGAAAGCGGCCAGGGAACGACCGCCCACCAGACCATAATTGCCGGATTGGATGCGGACCCCACGCGGGTCAGCGATGTCTACGTCCGGTGCGCTTCCGATCCGGATTACTTGCTGCGGCTGCAAGTACCGCTCGCTCGGGCGGGTCAATCCGCCGTTTCCGCGCAAGGGGAACCTGTGGGGATCGTCGGTGGCGGCCCAGCAGGGACTGGCTCATGCCGCGCGCATCGACCTGTACCTGGGAGCGAGCTTTTCGCCGTCGGAGATCCGCCAGCTGCGCACGCTCAACCCCAACATCCTGGTGCTGACCTCGATCAACACGGTGGAGAACTTCGGCCTGCCGGATGACTATTACCTCAAAGACGTCCACGGCAAGCGGATCGAGGTCTGGCCGGGCACCTACCGGCTGAACCTAACCAAGCCTTACGTGGCCGAATACCAGGCGCGCTACGCCTACCAGCGGATTCTCGATTCCGGGCTGATGGTGGACGGCTGCTTCTTCGACAATTTCTTCACCTCGCAGTCCTGGCTGCGCGCCGACATTCACGGCAACCGCGTGCAGCTCGACGCCAACGAAGATGGGGTCGAGGACGATCCGGCCTGGCTGGACGCGGCCTGGCGCGAGGGCGTGTTTTACGAGCTGGAGCTGTGGCGGAAGCTGATGCCGCACGCGCTGGCTTCGGGGCATCTTCCCCGCCCTCCCGGCCGCGACGTTACGGCGATTTTCAACGGCGACAGCATCGGCTTCTGGACCGCCGACGTCCTGGAGGGCAAGAAGTCGTTTCGTGGATCTGTGGGACTTCTATCACGACTGGTTGCAGCACGGGCCGCACGCCGGTTATCATGATGACCGAGTCTTCCCCGCCCGACCAGATCGCCTACGGCTACGATTACAGCCCGCTGAAGAACATCCCGCCTTCCACGCTGGAATTCGCGCGCACTTACTACCCCTACGTGCGGTTTGGGCTAGCCTTCACACTGATGAACGACGGCTACTTCGCGCACGAGTTCGGCGACACCTGGCATGGCAACGACTGGTGGTACGACGAGCTGGATTACGAGCTGGGCTACCCGCTGGGGCCTGCAGTGCGGGAGCCGCTGGGCGTCACGTCCACAGCCAATCGGATCGACAACGGCAGCTTCGAGGAGCCGCTGGAGGGCGCCTGGAGCCTTTACGTGAACACCAGCGTGGGCTGCGCGGCGACGGCCGCGCGCGACAGCAGTGAGGCCATGGATGGCAGGGCGTCGGCGCTGATCACCATTACCTCAGCGGGCCAACGCACGGACTGGCACGTGGACTTCGCCCAGCGCAACCTGTCGCTGGTCGGAGGCGTCCGCTACGACCTCTCCTTCTGGGCCAAGGCCGACGTGACGCGCCCGATGGGCCTGGCGTCGCAAAAAGGCAGCCCCGATTGGCGCAACTACGGCCTCAGCCGTACAGTGACATTGAGCACGGAGTGGAGGCAGTACCTGGTATCGTTCGAGGCCAACGAGACTACCAACGAATCGCGCATCCAGTTCTTCATGGGCGCGCAGACCGGTAGGGTGTGGCTGGATGATGTGCGCCTGGTCGATCATCCGCCGGATGTTTTTCGCCGCGAGTTCACCAACGGGGTGGTGCTGCTGAACGGTACGCGGGAGCGGCAGACGGTGAAGCTGGGGCCGGGCTACAACCGGCTGCGCGGCGAGCAAGCGCCGCGACACGAGTACATCCTGGATGACGACGGGCTTGGCTTCTCGACTACCGGCCAGTGGCAGGAGACGGTCTACGACAGCGGCGAGTGGAAATCGGCCGGGCCGTTCTACCACAACTGGGGAAAGTCATGCCATCAGCTCAATGACAGAGAGGGTAAGGCCGAGTGGGACCTGGCGCTGCGCGCAGACGACACCTACACCATCGCAGCCTGGTGGCCGGCGGCGCCGTCCGCTTCGGCCTGGAGCCGCCGGGTGGTCTATGAGGTAGTGGCGGGCGGCAAGGTGGTGGCTGCGACAACCCTGGACCAAACCAGCGGAGGTGACGAGTGGCACGTGATTGCCAGCCTGCCCCTGGCAGCGGCTGACAAACCCGTCGTCCGGGTCCGCAACGAGGGAGACGGGCCGACAATCGCCGACGCGCTCCACGTGCGCTCGGCAGCGCGCTACAACGATGGCTCTCCGGCGGCCCAAGTGACGCTGGAACCGCTGGACGGAATCATCCTGGCGAAAAGTGCTACGCTGGCGGGGACAAGGTAAACGAGGCAGTCATGGTATATGTTCTGGCGATGGCAATGCTAGCGGCAAGCGCGCCGGTGGGCGTGGTGTGGAAGCCCGTTGCGAACATGTACTCGGCGGCCACCAAGCAGGCGAGCGTGGTGTCGCAGGCCATTTACGGCAGCAACCTGGTTTGCATGGAGGAAAAGGATGGGTGGGTGAAGGTGCGGACGGCGGACGACTATACCGGCTGGATGCCGGCGACTTCGCTGCGGCGCGGCAAGCCATACGCAACTCAAGGCCGCCGCGCCCAAGTGGAGAACCTGTTCGCGAATCTCTACCGCGAGCCGGATGTCACCAAGCATCAGCCCTCGCTGACCGTCCCGTTCGAGACGCGGCTGGAAGTGATCGCCGAGCCGGAGAAAGACCAGGGTCGCTGGATCCAGGTGCGCCTGGTGGACGAGCGCGCCGCCTGGGTGCAGCGCGGTGATGTGAGGTTCGACGCCGAGCCGCTGTCGATCGAGGGCGCGATCGCGCTCGGCAAGCGGTTCTTGGGGATGCCGTATCTGTGGGGCGGAACCTCCAGCTTCGGGTACGATTGCTCGGGGTTCGTTCAGATGCTGTGCCGGCAGCGGGGCGTCATCATCTCGCGGGATGCCGCGCCGCAAGCGCGCTGGGAGGGAGTTGCGCCGGTTCAGAAAGAGGACCTGAGGCCGGGGGACCTGCTCTACTTCGGCCGCTCGGTCGAGAAGATCACGCACACCGGCATGTACATTGGCAACGGCCAGTTCATCAATGCCACCACGCATGAACGGCCGATGGTGCAGATCGACATTCTGGACGATCCGCACTGGACGGAGCTGTTCGTGGCGGCGCGGAGGTTGAAGTGAATCGGCGGGAGTGGATCAGTGGGACATGCTTTAGCTTGTCTGGGCGTGCGCAAGCTAAAGCTTATGCCACCTGGGAAATGAAGATCGTGCGGTTGAATCTGCGGCACACCTGGACCGTGGCCATCTCCTCGAGCGCTTATCGCGACAACCTGCACGTGCGCTACAGCCGCGACGGCGTGACCGGCCTGGGCGAAGGCGCCCCGCTAGCTCGATACCAGGAAGATGCGAAGTCCACCCAGCAGGCCGTCGAGTCCGTGCGCCAGTTGCTGACCTCGGCCGACCCGTGGCAATTCTCCAAGCTGATGGCCGAAGTCTTCCGGCGGATTGAAGGGCGGTACGCAGCCAAGGCGGCCATCGACATCGCGCTGATGGACTGGGTGGGCCAGAGACTGGGCGTGCCGCTGTACCGCTATTTCGGGCTGGATCGCCGCGATACGCCGGTGACCACGTTCTCGATCGGCATCGACACGCCCGAGATCACGCGCCAGAAAGTGCGCGAGGCGGAAGCGTTCCCCATCCTGAAAATCAAGGTGGGCCTGGACACCGATGAGGCCACCATCGAGGCGGTGCGCAGCGTAACCCGCAAGCCCCTGCGCGCGGACGCCAACGAGGGCTGGAAGAACAAAGAGGAAGCGGTGCGCAAGATCAACTGGCTGGAGAAGCAGGGCGTCGAGTTCGTCGAGCAGCCCATGCCCGCCTCGATGCTCGAGGACATCCGCTGGGTGCGCAGCCGCGTCCATATCCCGCTGATCGCCGACGAGGCCTGCCTGCATCCCGCCGACATTCCCAGGCTGGTCAACTCCTTCGACGGGGTGAACATCAAGCTGATGAAGTGCGGCGGGATTCTGGAGGCCTACCGCATGATCCAGATCGCCAAATCGCTGGGGCTGAAGACCATGCTGGGCTGCATGATCGAAAGCTCCATCGGGGTTACAGCCGCGGCGCACCTGTCGCCGCTGGTGGACTACGCCGACCTGGACGGAAACCTGCTGATCGCCAACGACCCCTACGCGGGGGTGCGGGTCGAAAAGGGGAAGCTGATTCTACCGGAGGGGCCCGGCCTGGGCCTCAAGCCGGCGGCGGCGTAGAGCCTTCCGCTTCGGCCGGCGCTTCCATATCGGCAGCTTCGAGCCGGCGGGCAGACCGGTCGATCGTCTCCAGCGCCTCGATGTCAGCTTCCGATGCAGCGCTCAATTCCCTGAACTTCCGCGCGCTCACCAGGACCCGAGTTTCCAGAGAGCCCACGGCCTTGTTGTAAGCTTCGACCGCGTTCTCCAGCCCTCGGCGCAAATCCCCGAAGTGTCCAGAGAGCGTGCAGAGCCGTTCGTAAAGCTGCTTTCCGAGGTCGGAGATGGCCTGGGCGTTCTTGGCAAGGTTCTCCTGCTTCCAGCCATAGGCCACGGCCTGGAGGAGAGCAATCAGGGTGGTGGGGCTGGCCGGAATGACGCGCTGCTCGACGCCAAACTCGATGAGGCTGGCATCCTGCTCCAGGGCGGCGCTGAAAAAGACCTCCCCCGGCAGGAACATCACCGCGAATTCCGGGGCCGGCTCGAACTGTTTCCAATACGCCTTGGCCCCCAGGCGCAGGATGTGGGCGCGGATCTGGCCGGCGTGCTCTTTGAGTTTTCCCGTTTTGGCCGCTTCGTCGGAGGTTTCCAGCGCTTCTAGATAGGCCTTCAACGACACCTTGGCATCCACCACCACGCGCTTGTTGTTGGGCAGATAGACCACCAGGTCGGGCCGCAAACGGCCTTCCTCGGTATCCACGGACTCCTGCTGAACAAAGTCGCAATGCTCCATCATTCCGGCCATCTCGACGACCCGGCGGAGCTGCATTTCGCCCCACCGCCCGCGGACCTTGGGAGCGCTCAGGGCGGAGACCAGATGGGCGGTTTCGCTCTGGAGCTGGGATTGAACCGTGGCCATCGAGCGGACCTGCTCGGTCAAGCCGGCGTAGGCGGCGACCCGCGCCTTTTCGACTTCCTGGATCTGGCGATCCACTTTTTCCAGCGATTCACCGACCGGTTTGACCAGTTCCTGGATGGCTTTCTGGCGGCCGTCAAGGTCTTCCCTGGCCAGCATCTGGTGTTTCTCCAGGGTCGCCCTGGCCAGCTCGAGGAAGGCCTGGTTATTGCTTTTCAGGGCCTCGGCCGAGAGGGCGCTGAAGGCGTCGGAGAGCTTTTGCCGGGCCTCATTGAGGATAGCGAGCTTTTCTTCCGCCGCCTTGCGCTCCTGCTCCAGCCGAGCCTCCAGTTCGGCTTGCTTGGCCTGGAGGCGCTCGGCCAGAACGGCGCGCTCGGTCCGGAAATAGAGCCAGACCGCCAGGCCGCCGGCCAGCATACCGGCCAGCGCGATCAGCGCAAATTCCATAAAACAATCTCCCGCGGGCCTGTTTTCCTTAGCCGCACGCTATGGCCAATTCTACTAGATTCGGCCCCTGCGAAAATTGTGCTCGGATTCTCTTCACGGGCTTGGTGGACCTGCCGATCTTCTCGGCGGCGTTCACCGGGGTGGCGCTCACTTCCGGCTTCGGCAGCGGCAGTATCGTCACCTACTTGCAGCAAGGGACGGCCGGCACGGCGGCCAACGCCCTGGCCACCAACTCGACCTACTTCGAGAACATGAAGAAGGGAGGCTGCCCGGCTAACTTCTTCCTGGTCAACCCGGAAGCGGCCGGCGGCAGCGCCACGGTGCTGCGCAACGGCTCCAACTTCACCTACCACGCGCTCCAGATGGAACTCCGGCGCGCTCCTCGGCGGGCTTCCTGTTCAACTTCAACTAAACCTTCAGCAAGGGCCTCACCCACTAGCACGCGGACTCGCAGAGCTCCGGCGCCAACTACTACACCCTGCGCAACGGGGGGACGAACAAAGGCCTCTCGCCCTACGACCTCACGCACCAGTACAAGGCCAACTGGATCTATGAGGTGCCGTTCGGGCGGGGCCACAGGTGGGCGGCTCGACGGCGGCCAACGTCAGCACGAGTACGCTCTCAAGCACCTTCGGCCAGACCACCTCTTACTACACTGACATCTCGACCACCAACGATCCCGGCGGACGGATCGTGCAGTTAGTGCTGCGCATCAACTTCTAAGGAGGCTTCGCCTCAGGCCGACGAGGCATGTTGCAGCGCCGTCTTCACCGCAGAGGCGCAAAGGACCCAAAGGGGGCGCAGAGAAATGCTGAGAGGTTTTCTCCGCGTTGCCTCGGCGGCCTCTGCGTCTTTGCGGTGAGAAGAACTTGACTTATTCACGTCAAGTTCTCAACGTCAAGCCTGGGCTAGACAGTTTCTCGCAAAGAGCGCGAAGAGGATCCGTGTCTTCGCGTGCTTGGGGGTTTCTTTGCGTTTTTGCGCGAAAACCTCGGAGCCAGGAACTTTTCGGCCCTCCGTCTCGTAGCTCCACTATGAGGGCGATGCGAGTTTTCGAGACGATGGGCGCGCTATTCCAGCAGACCTGGGCCAACGTGTCCCGCAACAAGCTGCGCAGTTTTCTCACCATGTTCGGCATTGCCTGGGGGATCACGGCCCTGGCCATTATGAACGGCATGGGAGACGGGTTCCGGAATGGCCAGCGCCAGTTCTGGAAGCAGATCGGCAACAACCTGGTGATCGTGATGGGCGGGCGCACCGAGCGGGTGACCGCCGGCCAGACGGCGCACCGGTACATCCGGCTCTACGAGCGGGACGTGGAGGCCATCCGCGAGCAGTGCCCGGATGTGAAGATGGTCACCAGCGAGGTCAAGAGGTACGGGGTGCGCGCGGTCTCGAGCTTCAACTCGGGCCAGTTCCTGGTGGTGGGCGTCACGCCGGAATACCTGCTGATGCGCAACCTGGCCCTGGAGGCGGGGCGGCATATCAGCGAGGCGGATGTCCGCGAAGGCCGGCGCGTGTGCGTGTTGGGAAGCGCGGTCCGCAAGCAACTGTTCGAGGAACGCCGGGAAGTGCTGGGGCAGCAGATCCGGATCAACGGCCATCCCTACCAGGTGGTGGGGCTGATGGCCGAGAAGCGGCAATCCAGCAGCTACGACGGATGGGACAAGGACAAGATCGCCGTAGCCGCACCCAGCCTACGCCGCGACTGCCCGCCCAACAAGGGAACCTACGCCGAGGGTCTGGTGCAGGCCATCATGTATCAGCCGGCCTCGGCCACCGACTGGAAGACTGCCCAGCGCCAGGTCAGAAGCGTGCTGGGGCGCCTGCACAACTTCGATCCGGAGGACGAAGCGGCGCTGTTCACTATCGACTACGTGCGCTTGGCCGAGGTATTCGACAAGGTCTTCACCACCGGCGAGATTTTCCTGGCCTTCGTGGCGCTGGTGACGCTGAGCCTGGGCGGGGTGGGCGTGATGAACACCATGCTGATGGCGGTCTCCGAGCGCACCAACGAAATCGGTTTGAAGAAGGCCCTGGGCGCCACGCGCCGCCGCATCCTGGCGGATTTCTTCATGGAGGGTTTGCTACTGGCGATTCTGAGCGGGGCGGGAGGTATGGCCTTCGTCGGCCTGCTGGCTACGCTGGTCAATTCCCTGCCCCAGGAAGGCATGTTTGCGGGCCTTCCGCTTCAGGCGCGGACGCTCATGATCGGTCTGGCCTCGCTGGGAACCGTGGCGGTGATTTCGGCTCTTCCGCCGGCCTGGCGAGCTTCGCGCCTCCAGCCGGTGGAGGCGTTGCGCTACGAGAGGTGAACACATGAGCTGGCGAGAGCTGTTCGGAGAATCCTTCACCTCGCTGAAGTTCTACCGGCGCAGGACCCTGGTGACGGTGCTGAGCCTGGCCTGGGGCGTGGCTTCCTTCATCCTGCTGATGTCCTATGGCAATGGGTTTGGCGAGCTGATGGAATCGTCGTTCAACGCCGTGGGTCAGGATCTGGTTGTGGTGGTCAATGGGCAAACCAGCCTCCAGGCGGGAGGGTTGCGGGCGGGGCGGCGGATCCGGCTGGAACGCGAGGACGTGGAAGCGATTCGCGAGAGCGTTCCATTGATTGGGCGGATCTCGCCGGAAAAGTTCACGCGCCGCCTGACGGTGGTGCGGGGCAACCGCGAAAAGCAGATCCCGGTGAGGGGCGCCAACGCGGAGTACAAGCTGATTCGCAACATGAGCCTGGCAACCGGGCGGTGGTTCACCGACGAAGACCTGCTCCAGCGCAATCGCGTGGCCGTGCTGGGGGCCAGCGTAGCGCGCCAGTTGTTCAGCGGCATTCCTCCAGAGAGCGAGGAGATCAGCATCGCCGCGAACCGGTTCACTGTGATCGGCGTGCTGGAACCGAAGGGCCAACTGGCCCAATACAGCAGCAACGACAACGACTGCATCTTCATCCCCTACGACAGCATGTCGCTGTTCAGCGACATTCATTATCCGGAGGTGATTGTGTGGACTCCGGTCTCCGGGGTGGCCCGCCGGGAAGCCATCCGGCAGATGCGCATCACCCTGGCGGGCATTCATCGCTTCTCACCCAACGACACCCGGGCCGTCGAGGTCATAGCGTTCAACGATTTTCTCTACATCGTGGAGGGCATGTCGATGGCGGCCAGTGTGCTGGTCGGGTTTATTGGAAGCCTGACGCTGGCCATCGGCGGGGTCGGGCTGGCCAACATCATGCTGGCGTCCGTGGTCGAGCGGACGCGGGAGATCGGCGTGCTGAAGGCGCTGGGCGGGCGCAAGCGCGCCATTCGCGGCCAGTTTCTCATCGAGGCCCTAATGATCGTGGGCGCAGGAGGAGTGCTGGGGACTGTTCTGGGGGTGGCCCTGACGCTGGCCATTGGCTCGATGCCCTTGCTGGGGCCCCTGTTTCAAGACGCTGCCGAGAAAGGCGATTTGCACTTCCAGGTTTCCCCGGGCTCCATCCTGGTCTCGATTGGAGTACTGTTGACGGTAGGGCTGGTCGCGGGCATGGTCCCCGCGTTCAAGGCCTCCCGCCTTGACCCCATCGAGGCGCTGCGGTATGAGTAGGAAAAAGGAGTAAGGGCTATGAGTCTGAAATGGGGTGTTCGGCAGATCGGGGACGTGTCGATCCTGGACCTGAGCGGGCGCATCACGCTAGGGGAAGCCTCGGCCATCCTGCGCGACGAAGTCAGGGACTTGCTCTCCAATGGGCACATAAAAGTCGTGCTGAACCTGGCGGAGGTCAGCCACATCGACAGCTCGGGCCTGGGCGAACTGGTCGGCGCTTTCGCGACGGTCGGCAAAGCCGGCGGCAAGCTGAAGCTGCTCAACCTTCAGAAACGGGTGCGCGACCTGGTGCAGATTACCAAGCTCTACACCGTCTTCGAGAGCTTCACGGACGAGAAAGAGGCGGTGCGTAGCTTCCAGGCCGCGGCGCCGGCCGGGAGCTCTCCAGCCAGTTGACCACCGGCTCGCCCGGCGAGTCCTTGAAGAAGTCGAAGTTCGCCTGCCGCAAGCCTGTCGTTACGACCAGCCGCTCCATCAACAGCTTCTTCTTGTACCGAACGTCGCGAAGCTTTTCCAAGTCGAACGGGTACTCGCGGAATCGAAACAGCCGGCGCGTGACGAAGACCGGGCGATTCCCGGCAAAGCAGAAATAACCGACCGAATTGCGTAAGCGCTTGACCCCTTTTCCCGCCACGCAACGCACCGCCAAGGCGATCTGCTCGTCAGGATGCTTCTTTTCGAGGTAATCGGCGTATCGCGCCGGGATGTGAGCAGGGGCCTGCCTCCCCAATAAATGCTTGCGCAGCAGCGCAACAATAGCGGTCGAGTGGACTCGCATCAGCCGGAAGATCTTCGGGAACAGCCACAGGAAAACGGCCAGAAACGCCAGGACGACCCCGAGCATGAAGACGGGGTGCTGCAACGACAACCACACCCCGAAGATCGCCAGCAGATCCTCCATAAGGCTGAGGCCAATGTTGGAGAAAGGTTCGGGACTGTGGTTCACCATCAGGCGCGCGCTGGCCTTGGCCGAGTGGCCGGTCAGCGCAACGCCGCCACACAGGATAGCGACAGTCCATTTGGTGACAGGATCCACCGAGCCGACCGCCGTAGCGCCCAAGAAGGCCGCGCCCAGCGGCCGGATGAGCGTGTGGATCGAGTCCCAGATGCTATCCACCCAGGGGATCTTGTCGGCGAAGAATTCCAGCAGGTAGGCCAGCCCCGCCGCAGCCAGGATGTAGGTGTTACTGAGGACCTGCAAGTGCGACAGGCTCGGGTGCAGGGTAATCAGGCCGAGGCGCACCCCCAGGCCTACGGCCAGGACGGTAGCATACAGCCTGAATCCCGCCACGAGGCCCAGCCCCAGCGTGGAGCCCAGCAAGGCAACCGTATCCATGGGCTAACACCTGGCCGCCAGCGCCTCGCCGTTGCGGCTGCGGGATTCCTCTATCAGCCTGGTCAGCTTCACGGCCGCCGCGGATTCCTCGGGCCGGCACAGTTCCGGCTTCCGCCCCTCGATGCAGCAATCCAGGAAGTATTCGATTTCAGCTTGGTATCCGTCGGTATCGCTCAAGGGTAGGACTTCAGCCTCACCATCGGCGCGGTAGAGCGTGGGCGGCACACCAGCCGAGTCGAACTCGATGGTGCCGCCGTCGGCCACGACGGTGTATTCCATCGAGAACGGGTACGCCTTGGGATGATGCCAGCCGCCCGAGATCACCACCGCACCGATACCGGGATAGTGGAGCTGCGCGGTGATCCAGTCGATGCCATGCGGCATGTCCTCATAGCCGATGGCAGACACGGACTCCGGTTTGCCGAACACCTGCAAACAGAAATCGACGTCATGGATGAGCAGGTCGAAGACGCCGCCGCCGCTGAGGGCCCTGTCGTTCAGCCAGGCGCTCCAGCCGGGGGCGGCGCAGCGGCGGCGGAGAATCGCCGAGCGAATGGCGCCCAGCCGGCCGGACTTCAGCATCTCGGCCGTCACTTTGTAACTGGGAAAGAAGCGCAGCACCTGCGCCACCATCAGCAGCCGGCCCGCGTTCTCGGCTTCCGCGATCATCTGGTCCGCCTCCTCTCCGGAAAGCGCCATCGGCTTTTCCACCAAGACGTGCTTGCCGGCGCGCAAGGTTGCGATAGTCACCGGCGCGTGCAGATAGGTGGGGAGGCACAGGTCCACCGCCTCGATCTCGCGATCCCGCAGCGCCTCGTAGGGGTCGCTGTACTTGTGGAGCGCCGAGAAGTCCATCTTCTCGCCCGGTCCGCCTATATTGCCCTGAATCCCACTCAGGTCGCCGGTCAACTGCTGAGGGACATCGCTCACCACGGCCACCAGCTCCGCCTGCGGAATCCTCTTCAGGGCTTTCAGATGGGTGCTGCCCATGAAGCCCAGTCCGAACACACCGATTTTCATAAGAACGATTATCGCAGCCCAGCCACCGAGCCGGTGTCAGGCGGTAATGCCTCAGAAGGGGTGAAAGAATCGGCGGACAGGCGAAACCGCCTGTCCCACGGTGGCCTGAGTGCCTTGATTGCTGCGTGGGGCAGGCCGTTTGGCCTGCCACCCTCACCGCCGGAGCGATTTTTCACACCTTCTGAGGCATTACCTCAGGCGGGAGACTTCAGCATCAGCAGCAGCATCACCACCGGCGTTTTCGCATAGACCCCATGCGGGAGCTGCGGGGGCATGTGTACCCAGGCGCCGGCCTTCGCCTCCATATGGTCCTCACCCAAGCGCAACCGGGCTTCGCCTTGTAGGATGTGCAGAACGGCCGGCACGGCCGCCGTGTGCTCGGAAAGTTCCTGGCCCGCGTCGAACCCGAACAGCACGGCTTTCAGCCGCTCGTCGTTGTGCAGCGTGCGACTGAGGATGCCGTTTTGCGGAATCGTCACCTCGCCGGCCAAATCGGCAATGTACTTGTAGTCCATGAGAAACAGCATAGCGCCCGCTGTGGCCGAGATTTGGTATCATTCGACGGCATGGCAGAGTATTCGATTGGGGTGGATTTGGGAGGCACCAACCTCCGTGCGGCGGCCATTGACCGCTCGGGCAAGATCATCGAGAAGCTTTCCGGCGAGACCAATCTCTTGGCAGGGCGGGACGCCGTGGTTGCGGATATCGTGGCCTCGATTGTAAAGCTCCGCGCAAGCTGCGGCACGGACCAACTGGTTGGGGTGGGCGTCGGGGCACCCGGCTTCATCCTCCTGGAGCAAGGAATCATCACCGATTCTCCCAACCTGCCCGGATTCGAGAACTTCCCTATCCGTGACGAAATCGAGCGGCTGCTTCAGGCCCCCGTCATACTGGAGAACGACGCCAATGCCGCGGCGCTGGGAGAAAAGTGGATGGGGGCGGGCCGGGACGTCGAGGACCTGGTGCTGCTGACGCTGGGCACCGGCATTGGTGGCGGCATTATCTGCCGCGGCAGGGTGCTGCACGGGTTCGTCGGCATGGCCGGCGAACTCGGTCACATGACCGTGGTGCCGGGCGGCAATCCCTGCGGCTGCGGAAACAACGGCTGCCTGGAGAAGCACGCCTCCGCCACCGCCGTCACCACCATGGCCAAGCTTATGGGCCTGGGAGACGATCTCACCTCCGAGGGCGTCTACCGTCTCGCCATGCAGGGCAACCAGAAAGCCCGGGTGGTGTTCGCCACCATGGGCACGGCGCTCGGAATCGCGCTCGCCAACCTGGTCAACGCCTTCAATTCCCCGCTCTACCTGTTGAGCGGCGGCATGCTGCCGGCCTGGGAGCTGTTCGCGCCCTCGATGTTCGAGGAAGTCCGGCGCCGCTCGGTCGTCTTTCGCAGCACCCCCACCAGGATCGAGAAGGCCATCCTGGGCAATGAAGCGGGCCTCTTCGGCGCCGCTTATCTCCCTTTTCAAGCTCAAAGCTGAGGACTCTGACATGTACTGGATGGGAATCGACGTGGGAACCGGAGGAACGCGCGCGCTGCTCGTCAGCGAGCGGGGCGAGGTAAAGGCCGGCTACACCGCGCCTCACGAAGACATGCGGATGGAGCGGCCGCTGTGGGCCGAGCAGCGTCCCGAAAACTGGTGGGATGCCGCGCAGTTGGCGATCCGCGGAGTGTTGGCAGAGGCTGGCACCTCCGGAAAGCAGGTGCGCGGCGTCGGCCTCTCCGGCCAGATGCACGGCCTGGTATTACTCGATGAGGCCGACCGGGTGATCCGCCCGGCCTTGATCTGGTGCGACCAGAGGAGCCAGGCCCAGGTGGATTTCGTCAACCAGACAATCGGGAGGGAAAATGTTCTGGCCTGCACGGCCAACCCCGTGCTCACCGGTTTCACTCTCCCCAAGCTGCTGTGGGTCCGGGACAATGAGCCGCATCTGTTTTCGCGGGTGCGGAAGGTCCTGCTGCCGAAAGATCACCTGCGTTTCTGCCTGACCGGAGAATACGCCAGCGAGGTCTCGGACGCCTCGGGCACCTCGCTGTTCGACGTGGTCCGCCGCCAATGGTCTTTCGAGATGATGGACGGGCTGGGACTGGACCGCGGCGTTTTTCCGGCGGTCTATGAATCGACCGAGGTGAGCGGGCGCGTGCGTGCGGAGGCGGCCGAACTGACGGGCCTGGAGCCAGGCACGCCGGTAGTGGGCGGAGGCGGCGACCAGGCCTCCAGCGCGGTGGGCAACGGCATCGTCGAGCCGGGCATCGTTTCCTGCACCCTGGGCACCTCCGGGGTGGTCTTCGCGCACATGGAGAAGGTGGCCTACGACCCGCAAGGGCGCGTGCATACCTTCTGCCACGCGGTGCGCGGCAAATGGCACGTCATGGGCGTCACGCAGGGCGCGGGCCTGAGCCTGCAATGGTTCCGCAACCAACTCGCTCCCGGCGCCGCCTACGACTCGCTGACCGCCGAGGCCGCCACCGCACCTGCCGGCTCCCAGGGCCTCTACTGGCTTCCCTACCTGATGGGCGAGCGCACCCCGCATCTGGACGCCGCCGCGCGCGGCGGCTGGATTGGGCTGACCGCCAAGCACACCCGCGCCGATCTGATCCGCTCGCTGCTCGAAGGTGTCTCGTACAGCCAGAGAGATTGCCTGGACATCATCGAAGAACTGGGCGTGGAGGTGGAGTCCGTGCGGGTCTCCGGCGGCGGCGCGCGCAGCCCCTTCTGGCGGCAGTTGCTGGCCGACGTGATGGGCAAGCGCGTGGTTGTGCTCGACACGCAAGAAGGTTCCGCTTACGGCGCCGCGCTGATGGCCCTGGTGGGAACCGGGGTCTACGGCTCCGTCCCCGATGCCTGTCGCGTGGCCATCCGCGAGGTCGGTTCCGTCATGCCCCGCCCCGCCGAATCGGAGCTTTACGCCCGCGGCCACGAAGTGTACCGTTCACTCTACCCCGCCCTGCGCCCGGTCTACGGGAGAATGTAGTCGCAGTTGATTTAGAACCAATACTGTTCACTTAGCTGGTGGGGCAGCACTTCTGTGATCGGGTCGGGTGACCGGGATTGCGCCCGGCCACCCTCCCACACCACCGGACGTACGGTTTTCCGTATCCGGCGGTTGAACGCAGCGGCGATCATTGCGCCGCAAGATCTGACGGCATTGGAAACCCATACCGTCGCAGCACGGCGTTGGAAAGCCCAGCCTGCATCGTACGCGTCGCGGCCATGAACCAAGCGCCCCGGCGCGTGTGCACGGTCGCCAGCAACCGGGGATTCACCCCCAATCGCCGTAGCGCCTTCGCGCGACCCTTCACGCTGTGCCACCGCAGCCAGAAGCACTTCCGAATATGTCGGCGGATCCAACCCTCCAGCCGAAAGATGGGCTGGCGTTCCTCGGCCAGCCGGAAGTACTCCCACCAGCCGACCACGTACTGTCGCCAGGCGTCCCGCAGCTGGTTGCTGGTTCGGCTCTGGCGGCCCTGCCACATCTCCCGCACTCTGGCTTTGAATCGCTCCAGACTCTCCGGAGCCACTTCCATCTGCCCTTTGCGGTTCAGTCGAAAGCCCAGAAACTTGCGTTCCCAAACCCTCCCCGTTCCGCTCTTGGCGGTATTCACCTTCAGTCGCAGATGCTTCTCGATCCAGTCCTGGATGGATGCCATCGTCCGCTCGGCCGCTGACTGACTGCCTACGTAGATATTGCAGTCATCGGCGTACCGGCTGAACTGGTGACCTCGCCGCTCCAGTTCTTTATCGAGCGCGTCCAGATAGATGTTGGCCAGCAACGGAGACAGCGGGCCTCCTTGCGGCGTCCCTTCCTCACTCGCCACCACCACCCCTTCCACCATGGCCCCGCGTCGCAGGTACTTCCCGATCAGGTGCAACACCCTCTTGTCGCGGATCACCTTGCCGATCCGCCCCATCAGGATGTCGTGGTTCACGTGGTCGAAGAACTTGGCAATATCCAGATCGACGACCCAGTCCCTACCCTGCTCGGCGTACCGCTTGGCCGCGGCCACTGCACCGTGCGCACTGCGCCCGGGGCGAAATCCATAGCTGTGCTCGCTGAAACGCGGCTCGAAGATCGGCGTCATCACCTGCAACAGCAACTGCTGGATGAACCGATCCAGCACCGTGGGGATACCCAGCATCCGTGTGCCTCCGCTCGGCTTCGGAATCTCTACCCGCCGCCCGGGCTCGGAACGTAGGTCCCGGCCAGCAGCTTGGCCCGGATCTTTTCCCAATGCGCTTGAAGATGTGCTTCCAACTCGCTCGTCTTCATCCGGTCGATCCCCGGCGCTCCCTGGTTGCGTTGTACCGCTCCCAGCGCCCGCCGCTGATTCTCCGGTGCAACGGCTTGCTCCATCAGGCTCTCGTACATCGCTCTCTGTCGAGGGGTTCGCGAAGGTTCCGCCTCGCTTCCCGCCGCCTCCGGCTCGCCACGGCTGCACCGTCTCTGCCGTTGGCGCTCCTTGCTGCGACCGCCCTTCTAGCGGTTCTTGGATTTCAGGCCTTTCTCGGCCTCGCCTTCAGTTCCCCTTCTAGCTCCGTTCCTTCGTTCTTCGGCCCTTCGCTCCGCCCGTGTTACCGGGCTTCCTTGCTACTACAGCCTATGCTGACTTCTCCGGCGTTCTCACCCCGGAGATCTCCCCAGGTAAGGCGCTGACTCTTTCCCCTGGCGCCGGCTGGCTCTACCTGACGTGTCTTGGTGGCTTTCGGGCTTCGCTGTTGCAGGCCAGCTCGCCGCCCACGCCCGGCCTCGCTGCCAGTTTCTATTCGTCCGGTCCAGAGTTTGCCTCTCGCTTTCTTCGGCTTCGCCTCGCGACTACGCCTTGCGATTTGGCTACGGTTGCCGCCACCGGCCCCGTGAAGTACGTTTCAACCTCCTAGATTCAGCCCATACTGGGCACACCTGCC
>CAVRZY010000137.1:0-27440 GCA_963725415.1 uncultured Acidobacteriota bacterium
CCGCCCGGCGTTCGGCGCCGCGCCGGGCCGAAGCCCGGCGGCAGGCTGAAAGCCTGACCCCACCGGGCAGAGACACAAAGTGAACAGTATTGCAGTTGGCCCGCGTTCCTCGCCAGGGGGCTGTGGGTCCGGCTCTCAATAATTGGCCTAGCGCCCAGCCTCGGTCAGAGCCTCTTCTGCAAGAATCTTTTGCGCCTGGACCGGCACGATGCGCCAGTTGCCATCGGCCCGTGTCGGCAGCGCCTTGCGCTCCGTGTAGTAGGAGATGACCAGGCTGCGGATGTCCTGGGACGACCTCCAGAGGACCTTGGCGTCGCGAAACATATCGTAGCCGCCGCTGCCGCCGGCGCGGTAATTGTTGATGGCAATGCGAAGCTCCTGATCCGGGCGCAGCGGCTGGCCTTTCCAGCGCAGGTTCACGATCCGCTGCCCCTCGGGTTTGCTGAGGTCGATTTCGTACTCCACGCCCTCGGCCATGTCATAGTTGAAGGCGGGGAAGTTGCGCCGGATCAGAGGGCCGTGGGAGCAGGCCGCATCCGGACAGCCCAGGAAGTAGCGTGCCGCGTTCTCCAGCGCCGCCTTGACCATCCTGCCGTCGCCCTGGATGACGTATAGCTCGTTGTCGTAGATGTACAGCGCCGCGATCTGGCGAATAGTGACCAGTCCTTTGGGCACCATGACGTGCGGGTTGAACATGGCGGTGAAGGAGACATCCGCTTTTCCGTAGTGCATCTGCACAGTCTGGATGGCATCCACCAGCGGAGAGTCTTGGACGCGGGCCAGGCGGCCGTCCATGGGGACCAGGGACTTCGCAACCGGCGTGTTCAAGTAGCGCTCCGCCAGCTCGTGGTAGGGCCGCCCCAGGCGAAGGATCTCCGGATCGGCAGGCGTATTGCCGGAGACGGGAAGCAGCCGGCTGCGCTTATCGGTCAGCTTCCAAGCGCCATCTGGAGCGCTCTGGAGCACGAAATCCAGGCGCGCCAGCGAGATGCCCCAGTTCTTGGGCTCGACCAGCAGCACATCGCCGATTCGCTCTCCCTCCATCTGCTGATGCGTGTGCCCGAAGACGATGGCGTCGATTCCCCGCAGCGAGGCTCGCCAGCGCCCGGTCTACGCCGTCGTGCACCGCGAGCACCACCACATCGGGCTGCTGCTTGGCGCGCAACTGCGCCAGCGCCGAGTCGGCGGCTTCTCGAATGGGAAGGAAACGACAGCCTCGGTAGTGCTCGGGTTCCTCCCAGAGCGGGATGGCCGGCGTGGTCACACCGATGACGGCCACCTTCACGCCCTCCAGCCTTTCAACGATGTAAGGTTCAAACGGCCGGACCTGCGAGCCGGGCTCGACCAGCGTGTTCGCCGAAAGCCACGGGAACCGCGCGACCGCGCGGGCCTGCTCGAGGTTCTTCAGGCCGAAGTTGAAGTCATGGTTGCCCAGCACCATGGCGCGGTAGCCGAGCCGGTTCATGGCCAGCATCATCGGGTCTCCCCCAAGCGGCGCAGCGCTGAAAGTCAGGCCCAGCGGCAATCGCCCGGTGGTCACGTAATGCTGGTAGACCGACTCGAGCGGCGTGCCTTGGATGGTGTCGCCGCAGTCCACCAGCAAGGTGTTCGGATTCTCGTTTCGAACCGCCTGCACCAGGCTGGCGATCTTGGCCAGGCCCCGCTCAGCGGGCTTGCCGGTGAAATAGTCGATGGGGTAAATATTCCCGTGCAGATCAGTGGTGACCAGCAGGGTCACCGTGACCTGCCGTGCCGCAGCGCCGCCCGCCAGAAGCAGGACAGCTAGGAGCAGTCGAACACTATGCATCGGAGGAAGCTTTCAGTATAAACTGACCTCATGAGGAATCTTCTGTGTTGTGTTGCACTGAGCCTTTTGGCCTTGAATCTGGCGGCGCAGACCTCGGCAGCGGCGCAAAAGCCCGGCCTGTATGCCACCATGACTACCACCCAAGGCATCATCGTCCTGAAGCTGTTCGAGCAGGAATCGCCCATCACGGTGAAGAATTTCGTTGACCTGGCGCTGGGAAGAAAAGCTTGGAAGGACCCCAATACCGGCCAGATGGTGAGGCGGCCGCTGTACAACGGCCTGACGTTCCACCGGGTGATCCCTGGATTTATGATCCAGGGTGGTGACCCGCTGGGCACCGGCACGGGGGGCACCACGGCCATCAAAGACGAATTCCATCCGTCCCTAAAATTCGACCAGCCCGGCCGCCTGGCGATGGCCAACGCCGGCCCGAACACCGGGAGCTGCCAATTCTTCATTACCGAAGAGAGAACGCCCCACCTGAACGGGCTGCACACCATTTTCGGCCAGGTGGTGGAGGGACAGGACGTGGTGAGAAAGATCGCGCGGGTCCCGCGGGATGGCAACGACATACCTCGCACTCCGGTGCGCATCAACAGCATCACCTTCAAACGCGAAGGCGCGCCGCCTCCGAACGATGTTCTGGCGCCTCCGGTGAAGCAGGCGGCTCCGCCCGCCAACCCCTAGTGGCGTTGAACCCGGCGGACTGGGACAACATCGCCTCCCGGCCCCGTCCTTCCTGGTATCTCGACCGGCTGGTGGCGGAGCAGAAGCGGCGGCTGCACCAGGAGTTGGTGCGCCGCTGGACCGAGGGTCTTCCCCTATCCAAGGTGCTGAAGACCGATTTGTTCGAGGAAGCTCACGGCGCCGACCAGATCCTGTTCGACCTGTTTCCCCAAGCCGGCTGTGCGATTGGAATCGATTTGGCCTGGAGCACGGCGCGGCGCGCGCAGGCCAAGCGCCCGAATCACCGCGTGCAATTCCTGAACGGCGACGTGCGCAGGCTGCCCATCCAATCGGAAAGCATGGATGCGATCGTTTCAACCTCCACCCTGGACCACTTCGACACCCGTGCGGATTTTTGCACAGCACTCGGCGAGTTAAGGCGCGTGCTGCGTCCCGGCGGGTTGGCTATCGTGACGCTGGACAACTTGCACAATCCGCTGTACGCGTTGTTGCGCATGGCCAGCCGCCGCGGGTGGGCGCCGTTCCGGTTAGGGTACACCGTTTCGCAGTCCGGCCTGGTGCGCCACCTCCAGGAAGCCGGTCTAGAGGTGATGGCCACCGAGAGCCTGATTCACAACCCGCGGCTGATTTCGACGCTGCTGTTTCTGGGACTGCGGCGCCTGCTGGGCGCGCGCGCCGACCCGCCGATTCGCGGGCTGCTCAAGTTGTTCGCCGCCCTGGAGCGTCTGCCCACCCGCCGATTCACGGCCTGTTTTGTAGCCGCCTGCGCCCGCAAGCCCAGGCCAGCTTGAACGGCCCTGGCCAGGTAATGCCTCAGTCTCGGGGGCCGTGGGACAAGCTTCAGCTTGTCTCGGGCGGCATTCGAAAGGGGTCCGGACAGGCTGGAAGCCTATCCTACCCGGCTGCACAGGCTATTGCCCCCGAGACTGAGGCATTACTCCTCTTACCAGTTGGTGATTGAGCCGTCGGGCCGCCGAAAGATAGGGTTCGGCGCGTAGCGCTGGGTGATCTCGGCCGCCAGTTGGGCGCGCTGGGGATCGAACTCGACACCCAAGCCGGGGCGGTTGTTGGGCCACATCTTGCCGTTGCGGAAATCGAAGTGCTGCGGCAGGTGCGGCTCCTCGCGCGCACCGGCCCCGGTCATCTCCATCAGGACCGGACCGGAGAAGACGCCGCAAGCATGCACCAGGGCCGCTTCGGCGACCGGGCCGGTGAAATGCGGAATCAGCCCCAGGTAGTGGGTCTCGCACAGGGCGGCGATCTTCAGGAACTCGGTCAGCCCGCCGACATTGGGGATGGTGACGCGTGCGTAGTCGATGAGGTGCTGCTCGATCAGCTCGTTGATGTCCCAGCGGTCGCCGAACTGCTCGCCCACGGCGATGGGCACCTTGACCTGCTGCCGCAAGGCTCGAAGCACACCCGGATTCTCCGAGCGGATGGGGTCTTCCACATAATAAGGTTCCAGCGGCTCGATCAGGGTGGACAGGCGCACGGCGTCGGGCATGTCCAAGCGGGTGTGGTAATCGACGCCGAAATCGCCCTCCTTGCCGATCCCCTCGCGGATCTCCTTGCAGTTCTCGTAGGTCCTCTGGACCATCTGGCGCGAGTTGAACGGCTGTCCGCGGCCGGGGTCGGCCACCGAGGTGCGGAAGGCCCGGAATCCGGCCTCGATGCAGGCGCGGGCCGTCTCCTTTAGAGTGCCCTTGCGCGGGAAGCCGGTGGAATAGCATTCAATGTGATCCCGCGTCAGCCCGCCCAGTAACTGGTGGACCGGCACGCCCAGGGCCTTCCCCTTGATGTCCCACAGCGCCAGGTCCAGCGCGCCCAACGCGTGCAGTTTCTCGCGCCCGGCCGGATAGAAGTAGCCGCGGTACATGAGCTGCCAGAGATGTTCGATGCGGCAGGGGTCCTCGCCGATCAGCATGGCGGCGCACTGCTCGATGGTGTCCTTGGAGCCGCCTTCGCCGATCCCGGTGATCCCCTGGTCGGTTTCCACCGCCACCACGTTGGAGCTCTGGTTGAACATGCTCCTGGAAGTGGGGCTGCGGTAGAAGCGGATGCGGGTGATCTTCATCTTGGGGAGCGCCGCCTGGGCCAGCACGGCGCCCGAGGCCATCAGTGCGGAGTGGAGAAAGTTCCTGCGATTCATGTGCGTCAACATAACCCATTTCCGTTTGACAGCACAACCGCGACGCCTGCGGGTAGTGTCCTAAAGGAGCGTTGAAGCCACAACAGCAAGCGCTTGCTTTTTCGGGCTATTCCTGGTAGCGTGGAGGCATGGCAAAGCCACGAACCGATCTGCGCGCCCTCCGCAACCTGATCTCCGAGGCAGATCTGATCCTTTCCACAACGACCCTTCCCGAAGGCCGAGCGCAGCGCTGCCGTGAACTCCTCAAAACAGCCATCGTCCTTGCCGATGATCTCCTGGTCATTCCTCCCGCTGCCGCTCTCGGCAAAAAGGGCGGCCTTAAGACGGCCCAACGCGGGCCGGACTACTTCCGCAGGATCGCGGGCATGCGGAAGACGCGGGCGGGAGGAAGACCGCGCGGAAAGAATCCGAATAGTGTCCGAACCTAGTGTGGCATCTGATATTCAGGATCGTCCCATGAAGCTGGCTTGTGGAGCCTGAACCCTCCCGCCGTTTCGATGACATCCGGGAACTGGCTATCCTTCAACTTTCCGCGCCCTATGGTGTAAGACGCGGATACGACGGATGCCAATTCCTTAGAGGCTCGGCCAGGGGGAAAGCAGGCGACGATGCGTTTGTTCGGGAAGAGTTTCCGAACAGCGGAAACGGCGGGGCACAGATCGCTGTCGGCGCTCACCAAGAGAGCGACATCGAACCGATCCAAGAACGCGTCCGCCAGCATCTCGACGGCAATGTTCACGTCTGTCTGCTTCTCGTTGGGCACATCGGATTCGCCGCCGCACTGATGGCATCTGAAAGGCGTCAATTGGAAGTCCCCATAGGCTATGAAAACCATCAGTGGGTCGAGCGTCGAAAGTGCGTCGAGGTATGCCGATTGGCGCTTCCGCTTGCTCTCTGGGGCCGAGACGCGTGAGGTAAAATACCTAACAGAGACCAGATTTTGACCGGGGTGGAGCAGATTCTTCGCGAACGCACAAAGATCCAGCCAGAGGTAGCGACCCAACCCGCTGGCGCGAATGCCTAAATACAGGTTGAACCCGTCGATGAAGACGATGACCCGTTCAAAAACAGGCTGACCGGGCATCGACTTGAGACATGTAGTGCCCTATACTAGGTGTAACAGCCCCGGGGATAGCATCCCCGGCCCGACGCCCTGCGGCAACGCGGGGCGTTTATTTTTGGCCGATGCTTAGACGGTCCCCGGTCTCTTCGGCTCGCGTCTCGGCAATCCCCTCTTCGGGGGCCTCGGTGGTACGCTCCTTGCTGGCGCCGTTCTTTTTCTTCCTGCCGCGCTTGATGTGCGGATAGAACTCCAGTAGCCCGAACAGATCTTCGCCGATCTTTGCCATGTCCCAGGTGCTTCTGGCTAGGGACATCCTGAGTTTTTCCTCATTCCCAGCATCAGCGCCGCCAGTAACCCATCTTCCGACTAAACCGGAACTGTGGATTCTACTAGATTCTGGATCAACGCACATTTGGGACACTACCCGCCTGATTCAGCTCTCCCGGGAGCTAGAATTCTAAGATGCGCTCTGTCGTGGTTGCTGCGTTTCTTTTGCTGGCCGGCCTTCCCGCCCAGGCCCGCGTGAAGACCGGCTTGGATGTGCTGGTCGAGCAGGACTTCGCGCCGCTGGCCGGGAAGCGCGTCGGCCTGATCACCAATCACACCGGAATCACTTACGACCGCCTGCGGAATATCGACGTCCTGTTCCGGGCGCCGAAGGTGAAACTCACCGCCATCTTCTCGCCCGAGCACGGCATCACCGGCACGCGGGACGATCCCAACATCGCTTCCACAACCGATGAGGCCACCGGCGTGCCCATGTACAGCCTGCACGAGCGCGGTCAGTACCGGCCCACCCCCGAGATGCTCAAAGACCTGGATGCGCTGGTGTATGACATTCAGGACATCGGAGCGCGCTTCTACACCTACATCACCACGCTGGGCTACATGCTGGAGGCCGCCGCCCAAGCACACATTCCCTTCTACGTGCTGGACCGGCCCAACCCCATCAACGGCCTGGCGGTCGAGGGGCCGCTGCTCGACTCCAAGTACTTCTCCTTCGTGGGCTACATGCGCATGCCCATCCGCCACGGGATGACGGTGGGCGAACTGGCGCGCATGTACAACGGTGAGAACAAGCTGGGCGCGGACCTGCGGGTGATCCGAATGCAGGGCTGGAGGCGCAGCATGTGGTTCGACGAGACCGGCCTGGAGTGGATCAGCCCCTCGCCCAATATGCGCAACCTCACCCAGGCCATCCTATATCCCGGGGCGTGTTTGCTGGAGTCTCGGGAAGTCTCGGTGGGTCGCGGCACCGACACCCCCTTCCAGATCGTCGGGGCGCCCTGGTTCAAGGGCCGCGAGGTGGCCGCCTACCTCAACGCCCGGCGCCTGCCCGGTGTGAGCTTCATCCCGCGCCGCTCCCGGCCCATCGCCTCGGTGCATCAGGACCTGGAGTGCGACGGCCTGGACATCCAGCTTCTGGATCGCAACCGTTTCAACGCCGTGCTGATGGGACTGGAACTGCTGGCCGCCACGCTGAAATTCCATCCCGGCAAATTCGATTTGAACGGCATCATGCGCCTGCTGGGCAACGACGAGGTGGCCGCGCGCCTCCAACGCGGCCAGTCCGGCCTGACCATCACCCGAGCTTTGCGCCCCCAACTGAGTGCCTTCCGGCGCACCCGGGCCAAGTACCTGCTTTACAGGTAAGGGGCCGGCGCAAGCTCTCCTTGCGCTCCCCCAGTTTCTTGAGCGGGGCGGGTCGGGAAGGGCAATTCGGGTACAGGCCACGAATTTCGCAAAGGCGGCGAAATTCGCGCCGGTCCCCGAATTACGCGGGTTAGTGCGGGGGGTAATTCGGGTACAGGCCACGAATTTCGCACAGGCGGCGAAATTCGCGCCAGTCCCCGAATTACGCGGGTTAGTGCGGGGGGCAATTCGGGCACAGGCAACGAATTTCGCACAGGCGGCGAAATTCGCGCCAGTCCCCGAATTGCGCGGGTTAGTGCGGGGGGTAATTCGGGTACAGGCCACGAATTTCGCACAGGCGGCGAAATTCGCGCCGGTCCCCGAATTGCGCGGGCTGGTGCGGGGAGGGTAATTCGGGTACAGGCCACGAATTTCGCAAAGGCGGCGAAATTCGCGCCGGTCCCCGAATTGCGCGGGTTAGTGCGGGGGGTAATTCGGGTACAGGCCACGAATTTCGCACAGGCGGCGAAATTCGCGCCGGTCCCCGAATTGCGCGGGCTGGTGCGGGGAGGGTAATTCGGGTACAGGCCACGAATTTCGCACAGGCGGCGAAATTCGCGCCGGTCCCCGAATTACGCGGGTTGGTGCGCGGGGGGTAATTCGGGTACAGGCCACGAATTTCGCACAGGCGGCGAAATTCGCGCCAGTCCCCGAATTACGCTGAGCGGGGCAGTTCGGGAAGGGCCACAGTCTGCTTGCCGCCGATGCTATGATGAGAGGGCTATCATGCGCTGGGCCGGTGTGGTGAGCCAACACTAATGTACAACGCCTTCTTCGGTTTTAGAGAAAGCCCTTTTAACCTGACCCCCGACCCGAGTTTCCTCTATCGCAGCCGGCAACACGAAGAGGCCCTGGCCAATCTCATCTACGGCGTCCACTCCCGCAAAGGCTTTGTGGTGCTGACTGGCGAGGTCGGTACCGGCAAGACCACTATGCTGGAGTGCCTCCAGGATTTTCTGGCCGCCCATCGCATTGACTTCGCCTTCCTGTTCAACTCCCGCCTCTCGGTGGAGCAGTTCTTCGAGATGATCGCCTACGACCTGGACCTGCGCTGCGAACGCAAGTCCAAGACCGAGGTCTTGTTCGCCCTCAACCAGCTCCTGCTTCAGAACGCCAACGACGGCCGCACCACCAGCTTGATCATCGACGAGGCCCACAACCTGGAATGGGATGTCCTGGAGGAAGTCCGCCTGTTGGGCAACCTCGAGAACCGCCGCGGCAAGCTGCTGCAAATCGTCCTGGCCGGCCAGCCCGAGTTCGACCGCAAGCTGGACGCCCCCAGCCTGCGCCAGCTCAAGCAGCGCATCGCCCTGCGCTGCATGCTCCAACCTTTCGAGGAGATGGAAACCCTGGAGTACATCTCCACCCGTCTGGCCAAGGCTGGCATGAGTGAACAGACTGTCTTCCCGCCCCAAATGCTGGCCGAGATTCATGTCCGCTCCCAGGGCATCCCGCGCGTCATCAACGCCATTTGCGACAACCTCCTGCTGACCGCCTTTGCGGTGGAGTGCAAGGTCACCAACCTGCAAATGTTGGATGAGGTCTCCGACGATATGCGCCTGGAGTGGCCGGGCAAGCGCATCTCCGTCTCCCGCTCGCGCTTCCCGGAACGCTCCCCCCGCGAGTCCCCTTTCTACACCCCCCGCGACTGAACGCGGTGCGCAGATTGACGATTGCAGGATTGACGATTGAGGATTGCTGTGTCTGGCGCAGCCCTACACCGCAATCGACAATCGTCAATGAGCCAATCGTTAATTCTTCGGCGACACCGAAAGCGGCCAACACGCGGAATTCTCGCGAGGGTGAACGGAACCCGGCATTAGCAGTACAGTGTTACCATCACAGTCTGCGCACCAGGTGCACCATGAAAACTCTGAGACTCTTCTCCCTGGCAGTGCTGATTTCCGCCGCTCTGGCCACTGCCCAGTCCCGCGATCCGCTGCCGGTCCCCGATATCCCGGGCTACAAGACGCTGAAGTGCGATTTCCACATGCACACCGTCTTCTCGGACGGCGACATCTGGCCCACCCTGCGAATCTCGGAGGCCTGGCGCGATGGTCTGGACGCCGTCGCTCTCACCGATCATGCCGATTACCGTCCTCACGAGGCCGATCTGAAGGCCGATGCCACCCGCCCTCACGCCCTGGCCCTGCCCCTGGCCGAGCGACTGGGCCTGATCCTGATCCCCGGCATCGAAATCGGCGAGGGCGACATTCACTGCAACCTCCTGTTTGTCACCGACCCCACTGCCCTGCGCGGCCTCAAGCTCCACGAAGCGCTTCAGAAGGCCCGCGCCCAGGACGTTTTTGCGTTCTGGAACCATCCCGGCTGGAAGCAGAAGCCGGAGTGGTTCCCGCTGATCGCGGCTGCCTATGACGAGAAGTTGATCCAGGGAATGGAGTTGGTAAACGGGAACACCTTCTACGCCGATGCCTACCCGTGGATTGAGGAGAAGAAGCTGGCTATCCTTTCCAACAGCGATGTGCACGGGCTGGCCGCGACTCGCAACCGTCCCATCACCCTGGTCTTCGCCGCGACCGCCGACGCCGCTGGCATTCGTGAGGCGCTGTTCGCCCGCCGCAGCGCAGCCTGGATGGGGGGTGAGATCTGGGGCGCCCAGGCACAGCTCGAAGCTCTCTGGCAAGGCGCCGTCAGAGTCCAGAATCCCCAACTAACCTCGCGTCCCAGTCAGCGCGGGCTGGTGGTTCGCCTCCGTAACACCTCCGCGATCCCCTTCCGCATCCGGGTGCGGCAATCCCCTCCCTGGGTGCGCGTTTCCGGCGGCGAACTGCGCGCGGAAAGCATCCTGGGCATCGCTCTAAACGTCGCCAAGGACGCCCCCGCCGGCCTCAACCGCGTCTCCCTTGAACTGGAGATCACCAACGTGCACACTGGCCCGGACCGGAATCTCGTCGTGCGCCTGCCCCTGCGCATCGAGGTGGCCCCTTAGGGCTGCGTTCCACCAATCCACTCACGTATTCCGGGCCGAGCGTAGGGTGGGCAGTCCTGCCTGCGAGCCCAGTGTCCACGCGGCTTGTGTGGGCTTCAGCCCAGATAAGCCGGCAGGACTGCCGGCTTGCAGGCTGGATAGCCCGCCCCACGGAGTTGTCTCAGCCATACGTTACCGGATTTCTAAAAGGCAATACTTAGAATAGATCAGGCGAATTTCCAGCCCTTGCGGAAGTAGGGCTTGAGGTACTTGTTGGCCTCGTTGTTATTGGTGAACCGCATCTTCTGGCCATCCCACTGGAGCTTGCCTTCAAACTTCATGGCGATGACGCCCAGAAGCATCCACTGGACGAAGGGTCCCGCCACGCTGAAATTGGAGCAAGCAGGATCACCGCCTTTCGAGGCGCGAATCCAGTCGCGGTAGTGGCCAGGCGAGCGCGTCAACAGCGGCGGCGGCAGCTTGTAGTCTTTCATCTTCGCGGCCGGGACCAGGCGAGTGCGCTCGCCGTAGCAGCCGGTGGTAACCATGCCCTTCTCGCCGATAAACAAGCTGCCGTTGACGTCCTTGTCCCCCAGCAGTTCACCTTGCGGGACGCTCTCGAACTCCGGTTGCCGGTCCATGCCGTCGTGCCAGAAGAGCTTGACGGGCGGCATGGCGCCGCGGGCCGGGAAATCGAACCGGATCACGCTCTTCTGCGGGAAAGTGTACTTGCTCTTGCCTTCCTGCTCCACGCATTCCACGCTGAGGGGGCGGCGCAATCGCAGCGCCATGTTGGGCGTGCCCAGGATGTGGCAGGCCATGTCGCCAATAGCGCCGCAGCCGAAATCCGGGAAGCCGCGCCAGTTGTGCGGGACGTAGGCGGGGCTGTAGGGACGCGAGGCGGCAACCCCCAGCCACACGTCCCAGTCCAGGGTCGATGGTATGGGCGCTTCCTTGGGAACGACGTCCGGGCCTTGCGGCCAATACTTGAGCGGCCGGTTGGTCCAGGCATGGACTTCGGTCACGTTGCCGATATCCCCGGCCCAGACGATCTCGCAGCATTGCCGCGCGCCCTCGTTGGAGTATCCCTGGTTCCCCATCTGGGTGGCGACTTTGTACTTCTCCGCCGCCCTTGTCAACTCGCGCGCTTCCCACACCGTGCGGGTCAGAGGCTTCTGACAGTAGACGTGCTTGCCGCGCACCATGGCCCACATCGACGCGGTGCCATGCATGTGATCCGGCGTGGAGACTGTGACCGCATCAATGTTGCCGCCTTCTTTATCGAGCATCTGCCGGAAGTCTTTGTACTTCGGCACCTTCGGAAATTGCTGGAAGGTTTTCGCGGCGCGTTTCTCATCCGGGTCGGCCATGGCCACGATGTTCTCGGTCTGACACCCCAGAATGTCGCTATAGCCTTTGCCGCCGGCGCCGATGGCGGCGATGTTCAGCTTTTCATTGGGCGACTTGTAGCCCAGATGTTTCAGCGAGCTGACGCTCGAAAAGCCGCCCACCGGGACGGCGCCGGCGAGCAGAGTGCCGAAGAAAAAATACCGTCTGGACGTGCCATGTTGTGTCATAGCGAGAAACACTCCCGTTTGGATTCTGAACCTATCATCCTATCTCATTTGCAATGACCGGCCCCGGTGAGCCCGGCGCCAGCTTTCCCTATTTCACGTTCTCGCGCGCGTCCCGCTCCAGGCGGCTCACCGCCTCCACCAAGCCGACCACGTCGCCGAGGCTGTTGTAGACCGGCGCCAGCACCGAAATCCAGCCCGGCTTGTCCTGCACCGTCATCCGCCGGCCCGTCTCCAGCACCGTCTTCATCTGCGGGATCATGTCCTGATACAGCGTGCCCCAGGGCCAGAACTGGCTCATCTCGTTCGTGTTCCGTATCACAATGTGGATCTTGGGCGGATCGGTCTGGAGCGGCATCCACAGGTTCACATCGCAGGGAAAGGATGCCAGCCGCGCCAGCCGCAGCAGGGTCTTCTTGGTTTGAACGTAAGCCTCGTGGTTGACGTCGTAGTTGTCGCTCCCCAGCCAGCGGTCTCGGGGATCTACCTTCACGATGTACTTCATCGCCCTGGGTGTCACGATTCGCTGGCACACGTCCCCGTCCACCATCACCGTGGCTACCCGCGCTACCTCGTCGAGTTGGCGAGCCATAGAATCGGGTTGCGCACAGGCAGGCAGCGCCACCAGTATCGACAGTCCGAAAAGAATGCGCGTCCTCATCTCATCTCTCCTCCCCGGCCAGTTGCAGTGCGAAGTCTCGCACTCTCTGCCAGGCCGCGGCGTCCAGCCCCGTAAACAACCTCCGGCCCGGCCGCGCGGCTTCGTCAATCGAGCTATTGGTCCACTCCCAGGGCGGCAGCTCCGCCAGCGCCGGCCGCGGCATCCACCACTCCTGGGGCTTCGAGCCGTTGTACCGCCGCGCCGCCTCCGCCTTCAACGACTCCAGCGACCGCTTTCCTTGGAAGCTGTCCAGCAGCGCGATGTCCTGCACGCAGTTCCGCTGTAGCTTCAACCGCAGGCTAGGGATCGGCGCCCGGATGCCGAAACGCTCTCCCGGATAGACCAGCGCCGTGCCGCCGCCCTCGAAATGGAACCACGGATCCCGGCCCGGCGACACGGTGAGCCAATGTACGTACCCATCCACGCCCCAGATCCAGGCTTTCAGCGGATTGGTCGTAATGGCCGAGGAGACCTCGCTCACTACCGGCGTCCCGCCGTAGAACCAAATAATGTCCCCTCTCTGCTTCAGCATCCGCGGCGCGTACTGGTACCAGCCGAATTCCGAACCGCCGCACACCCAGAAGTTCACCACCCCGGCCAGTTCCTTGAATTGCCGCTCCATCATCCAGCTTGCATCGGCTCGGAAGACGAACCGCACGGGCGTCTCCTCCGGAACCGCCTTCTTGAGCAGCCGCGCATACTCGACGTAGTAGCGGAGGTCTTCGGGGAAGCGCGTCTCGTCTCCGTCCCAGGGAAAAGCCTTGTAGCGCTTCTTGTGATTGAAGAACATCTCGAAGCGCGTCTTGGTCCAACCCTTCTCGTGGAAGTGCCGCTCCATCTCGGAGATCACGTTCACGAACTCCGCCTCGTAGCCCGGCTCGCCCCACCACAGAAACGAGGCTGGCCACTCCGGGTTGATCGGCAGGTAGACGAAGGGAATGGGCCGGGCGCCCCGGCGCGTCCCGGCAAACGCCGAGCCGTCCAGCAGCGGCCCGTAGTGCCGGTCGTAGAGCCGCCAGCTCGAGATGCGCCTGTTGCGCCCCGAACCTTCCAGCGCCGGGGCGAACTCCGGTCCCACCTTCCCGCCATGCCCGTAGCCGAGCTGGTGAAACACGCCCCGATGCTCGTAGAAGATCCGATGATAGGCGTGGATCAGATTGAAGAACTCATCGCTCTCGAAAAAGTCCTTGCGCTGTCGGCCGAAGAAATCCGCGATCCAGGAACTGCCGTACGAGTTGTGGTCCATGGTCACCACATCCTCTTCCGGGATCAGCGCCGGCAGCACCTTCAGCTCAATCGGCAGAGTGGCTCGCTCTCCACCCGCCTCTAGGCTGGCCTGGCCTTTATAGGTGCCCGGCTTGGCCTCGCGCCCGATCCAGAGATCCACCCAGAAGGCCTGCGCGGTCTGCTTCTCGATCCGGTTATCCGGCTCCGGAAGCCGCGACCGGTAGGGCAGGCTCACCGGTATCAGCGCGTCCGGATAGTAGCTCTTATCCCTCTCGGTGAAGTGGAACCACTCCCGAAACAACTCCGCTTTCACCGCCTCC
Source organism: uncultured Acidobacteriota bacterium (assembly GCA_963725415.1). Taxonomy (GTDB): domain Bacteria; phylum Acidobacteriota; class Terriglobia; order Bryobacterales; family Bryobacteraceae; genus CAVRZY01. Next base: position 14,110 of record CAVRZY010000137.1, read on the forward strand.
GGAAAACTCAGACTCAAGGTGTACGGGCCGCCCTCAGGCACCTTCGCCAGGAGGTGAAACGACACATAGCCGCCCCGCGCCGCCTGGAGCGCGACGCCGTTCCGAAAGGCTCCCAGGCCGCCCCCGCGATCCGCCCGCACAACCTCACCAAACGGATCCGGCCGCACAAATTCCGGCAGCGCTTCCAGTCCGGCCCCCGCGGCCTGACTCGCCAGCCAAATCAACAACCACCACGCTCTCACGTCTTCTAACCCTCCAATAATCTTTGCGCCCTTTGCGTCTTTGCGCGAAACAAGCGTCTTTGCGCGAAACAGTCCCGCCCGTCGTTCCCACAAAAAGCTTACAATGAAATCTGAAAGCATGAAACCCCCCAGCCTGGCGGTCCCCTGCCAGGTGGCTGCGAAAGAGGAAGCAGATCATATGTCAGAAATCAAGGATTCCGTGAATCGAAGAGACTTCATGAAGACCGCGACCGGCGTGGGCGCGACTGTCGGCCTGGCAGGTCGTGCGCTGGCGGCCCGTCCAACAAAGACCGTGACCGGCAGGGTCATCGGCGCCAATGATCGCATCAACGTCGGCGTGATCGGCGTTGGTGGTCGCGGCACCTACGTGGGCCGCGAGTTTGCCAAGATCGGCAAGGATACCAATGCCTGTCAAATCCTGGCCGTCTGCGACGTCTATCAGAGGCGCCTGGACCAGAACAAGGAATTCCACAAGTGCGACGGCTACCTCGACTATCACGAGGTGATCAACCGCCCGGACATCGACGCCGTCATCGTCGCCACCCCGGACCACTGGCACGCCACGATCGCCCTCGAGGCCATGGACAAGGGCAAGGACGTGTACCTGGAAAAGCCCATGTGCCACACCATCGAGGAGGCCAAGCACTTGGTGAACACCGTGAAGGAAACCAAGCGCGTCCTCCAGGTCGGCTCCCAGACCACCTCGGCCGACCAGTGGTGGAAAGCCAAGAAGGCCATTGCTGACGGCGCCATCGGCCAGATGATCATGAGCCAGGGCTCTTACCACCGCAACTCTAGAGAGGGCGAGTGGAACTGGAAGATCGATGCCGACGCCGGCCCCGACAAGACCGGCAAAGACTTCGTGGACTGGAAGATGTGGCTCGGCCCCGCTGCCAAGCGCCCCTGGAATCCCGACCGCTTCTTCCGCTTCCGCAAGTATTGGGATTACTCTGGCGGCACGGCCACCGACTTGTTCTTCCACGTGGTTGCTCCCCTCAATATCTGCTGGAGCGAGCCCCAGTTCCCCTTCAAGGTCATGTCCGGCGGCGGCAACTACATCTTCAAGGATGAGCGTGAAGTCCCCGACACCTTCCATCTCATCGCCGAGTTCTCCAAGGGACACTCCATGGTGCTCAGCTCCTCGATGGCCAACTCCCAGCACATCCCCGGCTTGATCCGCGGCCACGAAGGCACCATCATCATGGTCGAGCACGGCCAGTTCGAGGGCCGCACCGACTACATCACGCTGCGCCCCGAAAAACGAGTGGTTGGGCAAGACGAGGCTTACAAGTCCAAGTTCGGCGTCGATGAGACCAAGATCCCGGTAGACAAGAAGGACGCCATGGCGGCCCACGTCACCAACTTCCTGGACTCGATGCGCAGCCGCCAGAAGCCGACTCTCGACGTGGAAACCGCCGCCCGCGCCCAGGTCCTCATCTCCATGTCCGTGCAGTCCTACCGCGAAGGCCGCATCCTTTACTTCGACGAGAAGAACTGGAAAGTCCTCACCAAGCCGCCCAAGGCCTGATAGCAGGACAAGCGCACGAGGTCCGCATTGACGACGATGTCGTGCTGCGCTTCGACTGGCGCTAAGCTTCTTTGACCAGCTTGTTGTAGAGCCAGGCGAACAGCGCCCCGGCAATGCCCCCACTCACGCACCCGTAGACCAGCCCGATGATGCTCCCCAAGTAGCTGATCTGGTAGCCGAGATAGATGCTGCCCAGAAGCCCGAGGTGTTGTCCGGCCCCGCGCCAGGCGGCCAACAAGGTCAGAACGAACACCGCCGCTCCCCACAGAATGCCGGCAGCTATGGCACATGCTTTGACATTCAGCTTCATGGCTGTGATCCTCCTATCGCGTCTCGCTCCGCGTTCGGCCCGCTGCTGTTGGTTTCTTAGCCGCCGGCAGCGCCCGGAAGCTGCCCGTCTTGATGATCCGGACCGGCACGCCCTCCAAGTGGCTGGGGAAAGCCCGCCGTTCCTTGGCGGTCAGCCTGCGGCTCACAAACACCTGAATCACCGCTTTCCCCGGATGCTTATTGGAAGTCCCAATCCCCGCGCCTACCACTGCGGGCAGGCCCAGCAGAAAGTCGATGTGCCGTTCCTTGACAGCAGTGGCTTCCTGCATCAGTCGATCCGGAACAGCAGCCTCGCCCTTCCGGGCAGGCTGCACCGCCAGCGCCGTGCATGCGAACATGACGGCCAGAACCGCAGCAATCCGCCCTCCAGCTAGGGCGGCTTCAGGTCTTACTTGCAACTCTTCTGGGCGCCGCTGGAGCAAGGCGCGCAACCCAGCGCGTAGATCTCGCCGGTGTGGACGATCTCCACGCGCACGCCCTCCAGCGCCGCCGGTGCAGCCTGATGGGCGCGTTCATTGGGCTCGCGCACGAACAGTTGGATCACCGGTTCGTCCGGGTCCTTCTCGGAGAAGCCGACCCCATTGCCTACCGCCTCGGGAAGCCGCAGCAAAAAGTCCTCGTAGCGCGCGCGGATGCGGGAGGCGGGTTCGAGCCGCGGATCATTCCCGCCGGACCGGCCATGGCCCGGGGGCTTGGCCCCCGCTCCCGCGCCCACGAAGGTCATACCAAAAGCGCTCAGCACGTTGTCGATCCTGTTCCCGACCGCGGCATTACCCCCTCCCGCAAACAGCAGCGCCACCGGCCTGGGGTTGACGCTTACGTTCTCGACAATGAGCGAGCCGGAGTCGCCTCCTTTAACGAATGATCCCGGCGACACCAGCACCTGATCGACAAACTTTGCGGTGACGATCGATCCCTCTCCGCAGCCTTGCTGATACTGGACGTTCACCGTGGCATTGACGCTGAGAATCTTCCCCGTGGTCACACCGGACGTGCGCCCGGCCTTCTTCACCTTCATCCCCACAGTGGGCGCAACTGTGTCCGAGGAGATGGTCCCGATGCCCAGAATGGCCCCGGTTGAATCCACCATATCCTTCACCACCTGTCCGATAGCCGCGTCCACGAGGTTCGGGGTGCCCGCGAAGTTGATCGGAACAAAGTCGGACAGATTAGCCACGGTGTCCTTCGTGTCCGCCGTGCACACCGGAGTCTGGTCGATCAACCCCGGCTGGATCCAGGCTTCGCCGCCCACACCCAGGTTGGTCCGCGCACCCACGTGGTTGTTGGTCAAGATGAACTGGGTGCCCGATGGGTTCCTCAGCAGCGACCCCAGCGTGCCGCTGCAACAGTAGTGAGTACTGCTGTCGTTGATGTTGCCCCCGCTGGTCCCCAGCTTGATCGGCCGCTTCTGCTCCACCTGATAGGGGGAGGACTTCTGCCCCATGGCCAGACCTGCACTCAGCAACAACCACGCCGCCATTCCCAATAACAACACGCCAGCCCGCTTCCTTCTGTTAGTCACGTTCCCTCCTTCTCGTGTTGCGCCATGGTCTGCACGGTTGCAGAACACGCCTTCGAGTCTACTCCAGCCCCATCCCCTGCGCAATCCCCCGTGGTCCCTGCCCTCCCCCAGTTTCTTTGACCGGACCAATGCGGAGACGGTAATTCGGGTACAGGCCACGAATTTCGCACAGGCGGCGAAATTCGCGCCAGTCCCCGAATTACGCGGGCTGGTGCGCGGGGGGGAATTCGGGTACAGGCCACGAATTTCGCACAGGCGGCGAAATTCGCGCCAGTCCCCGAATTACGCGAACCGCGAAGGCACCGGGTGTGAAACTGGGGGAGGGCAAGCCCGTGGTGTACTGGAGATAAGCATGCTGCGTCTTCTCACTGCGCTTCTGGCCCTCGCCCAAACCCCGGACGCTCTTACAAACCTGCGACCCGAGCATCCCCGGCTGATCCTGCTGGACACTCAGCTCCCGTCGCTCCGCTCCCTGATCCGCCAGGACCCGCAGGCCCGCCACATTTACCAGCAGCTTCTTGAGGAAGCCCGAAAACTCCAAGCCCTCCCGCCCGTGAGATTCCAGTTGGTTAACGGCCGCATGCTGGGCACCAGCCGCCTGTGTGTGGACCGCATCTACACCTTGGCCCTTCTCTACCGCCTCGATTCGAATCCGCAATACCTCGAGCGAGGCCTGGCAGAGTTGCGCGCCGTCTCCAGCTTCCCAACCTGGAACGACAACTTCCTCGACAAGGCCGAAATGATCCACGCCGTAGCGATCGGCTACGACTGGCTCTACAACTCGCTTACACCCGAAGACCGCGCCTTGCTCCGCAACGCCATCTTCAGCAAAGGCATTCGCGACGCGCTCCCGGTCTACCAGGAAGAGCGCTGGTGGACGGTCAACCGGTTCAACTGGAACCTGGTCTGCAACGCCAGCGTGGGCCTGGGCGCGCTGGCTGTCGCCGAGGACGAACCGGCCCTGGCCCGAACCCTCCTGCGCTACGGGCTTCAGTCACTGCCCCTGGCCATGGCCTCCTACGCCCCCGACGGCGCCTGGGCCGAAGGCCCCGAGTACTGGCACTACGCCACCCGTTATGCCGTCTACTTCCTGGCCGGCCTCCAGACCGCGCTAGGGCAAGACTTCGGCCTCTCCGCCATGGAAGGCTTCAGCAACACCGGCGCGTTCCGAGTCCATTCCATCGGCCCCTCGGGAAAATCTTTCAGCTTTGCCGACGCTTCCGAAACCCCGGAAAGCGCCCCGGAGATGTTCTGGCTGGCCCACCGCTTCCGCCAGCCTGTCTACGCTTGGCACCAGCGCCGCCAGCTCGAACTTTCCAATTCCCCCCACGCTCTCGACCTCGTCTGGTACCACCCAGAACAGACCACCCCGCAGCAGGCGCGCTGGCCTCTCAACGTCTACTTTCGCGACGCCGAACTCGCCATGCTCCGCACCTCCTGGGACGATCCTAACGCGGTCTTCGTCGGCGTCAAGGCCGGCGGGAACAGAGGCGGACGAGGCCACGCCCACCTGGATCTTGGCAGCTTCGTCCTGGATGCCGGCCAGACCCGCTGGGCCCTCGACCTCGGCAGGGACGACTACGACCTGCCCAACTACTTCGGCGCTCTGCGCTGGACTTACTACCGCACCAAGACCGAGTCTCACAACACCGTTTTGATCGACGGCCAGGACCAGGACCCCGCCGCCGAAGCCTCCATCGTCGCGCACCGCTTCCAGCCGGACCTCGCCTTCGTTCGCATCGATCTCTCAGGTGTCTACCCCGGAAAGCTCCGGCGCTTCCACCGCGGCATCGCGCTCTACCAGCGACAACACGTCATCATCCAGGACGAAATCACCGCGCCCCGCCCCGTCGAAGCCCTTTGGGGAATGCTCACCGACGCCGAAGTGTCGGTTTCCGGCCGCACTGCCGAACTCCGCAAAGGCAACTGGATTCTCAGCGCGCGCATCCTGGTCCCCGCCGGCGCCAGCTTCGACAGCGTCTCGACCCACGCGCCCCCGCCACAGGCTCCGAACCCCAACACCCGCAAGCTCGTCGTCCGCCTGCCGGACAAGATCACCAACCTGCGGCTCATCGTCTCCCTGACGCCCCACCCTAATTCGCAACCCCCACCGCCACTGAGCTGGCGCCCCCGTCCTTTGAACTACTGGTAACCCCTACTGTTGACTTCTTAGTTCCGGCTTGCTCTGCCCCAGTTTCGTTGGGTAATTCGGGTACAGGCCACGAATTTCGCACAGGCGGCGAAATTCGCGCCAGTCCCCGAATTACGCGGGTTGGTGCGGGGAGGGTAATTCGGGTACAGGCCACGAATTTCGCACAGGCGGCGAAATTCGCGCCAGTCCCCGAATTACGCGGATTGCGGAGTTGGCGGTTGTGAAATTGGGGGAGGGCAAGTGGTTCCGGTCGTTGCCAAGCATCGCCAAAAACATGACACTAAGTAAGACGCCACTATGAAACCGCTCTACTGTCTCCTGTTCCCTGCCCTCCTGGCCGCCCAAATTCCCCTGGTGCGCAACGGCAAGGCCAGCGGCGCCATCGTAATCCCTGGCGGCGCCGCCGAGGCCGTCCGCGCTGCCGCAACAGAACTCCAGACCTACGTCCAGAAAATCTCCCAGGCCAGGCTCCCCATCCACACTGAAGCGCAGCCCAAAGGGATTCATTGTATCTACCTCACCCGCGCTGCGGACCTCCCGCGCGAGGCCTTCCGCATCAAGACCGCGGACGGAAACCTGACGCTCGCGGCCAGTGACGACGCCGGGATTCAGTTCGCTGTCTATACGTTCCTCGAAGACTACCTCGGCGTCCGATGGTTCTGGCCCGGCGAACTGGGCGAGGTTGTCCCCCGGCAGAGGTCCATCGTCATCGGCTCGATCAACCTCACCCAGCAACCCGATTTCAAATGGCGAAACCGCGGCCCCGGCGGCGCATTGTGGGGCGCCTCCACAGGCCCGACGGAAATGCGCGCGCGCGAACGTCTGCTCGGTGTCAGCGCCCGTCACCAGGCCGAAGTGGCCCTCTGGGAAAAGCACAACAAATGGGGCGGCATGAAAATCTACGGCGGCCACTCGCTGGGCGAGATCTTCCCTCCTCAGAAGTACGCCCGCACCCACCCCGACTACTACGCTCTGGTGAACGGCAAGCGCGCCGTCCCCGGCCCGGATTACGACTACAAGCACGGCGGCCAGGTCTGCACCACCAACCCCGGCGTCATTCGCGCCACCGTCGAGTGGGTCAGAGATTTCTTTGACCGCCACCCCGACTTTGACGCCGTCCACATCACCCCCAACGATTCGGGCGGTTTTTGCGAGTGCGACCGCTGCCGCGCCCTGGATTCAGGCGAGCTGCTGAGGCGCGCCGGCATCGACGCCGAAGAGACTAAGAAAGCCGCCGCCAAGAATACCGTCATCACCGATCGCATCTTCACCTTTGTCAATCAGGTCGCGGAGCAGGTCCAGAAAACTCACCCCGGCAAGTACGTCGCTTGCATGGCCTACGGTCGCTACATCACCCCGCCCAGCAAGATTCAGTTGCACCCCTCGGTCATCCCCCAGTACTGCCTCTGGAGCGCCTACCGGCATGCCAATCCCGGCTTCAAGCAGGAACATGAAACCATCGCCGCGGCCTGGGCGCGCGCCGCCCGCCGCGCAGGCATTTACGAGTACCACATCAACGGCTCCTGGCCCGGTCTCCATCGCCTGGTCATGCCCTACATCGCCGAATCCATCCAGTATCTTCACCGGCAAGGCATCGACCTCTACCAGACCCAGTCCGGCGATGACTTCGCCGTCAACGGTCTCAATTACTACATCGCCGGTAAGTTGCTCTGGAACACCTCTGGGGACCCGCAGAAAATCCTGGATGACTTCTACGCCAAAGCGTTCGCCGGCGCCGGCCCCGCCGTCAAACGGTTTCACCAGCGCCTTCAGGACGCCTGGACCGCGGCCACTCGGGACGGCCGGGATGTCACCTGCAACTCGCTCGCGGACACGCGCCTCCTGGAACTGTTCACTCCTGAGCTCCTCGAGAAATCCGCGCAAGATCTGAGCGAAGCTGAAAAGGCCGCGCCCGATGACCTGGTCCGCCGGCGCGTCCAGTTCTACCGCCAAGGTCTGCGTTACACAGAACTGACCGTCGCCGCAGTCCGCGCCGCCAGGAACCTGGAGCTGCGCAACTCCCGCCAGCTCGCCCAAGCTCTGGCCGCCTGGGAGCGGAGAGAGAAATTCGTCGAAGACCTCAAGGACGATTACGTGGTCGCCTACTTCTGGGTGGCTTACAACAACGCCCAGCGCAACTTCAACCCGATTCAACGCCTGCGCGAACTCTCCAAGGAGCTGGCATGGAACCGCTCCCAGCCGTGAAAGAACAGATATCCACCCTGCGGGCCTTCCCGCTGCGCGAGCCCGTCTCCGGCCGGCGTTACACTGTCCTCCAGCTCCGGACGGAATCCGGCCTCCAGGGCTACGGCGAGTGCGCCGCCGCATCGCCTGCCGAACTCGCCCAGGCCCGCCGGATCGTCCTCGGCAAGCCCGCTACCGCGTTCGAGGTCATCCGGCCCCATCTCGCCGCTCTGCCCGCCCTTCAGGCCGCCGTCAACATGGCGCTTCTGGATATCGTCGGCAAGCTCGCCAAGGCCCCCGTCTACCAGGTCCTGGGCGGGCCTACGCGAAACAAGGCCCGCGCGATGACCCCTCTGATCGGTTCCTCCGAACCCGCTTTGCTCGACTCGCTCCGCCGCGCCCGCCAGGCCGGATTCCGCGCCTTCCTGGTGCCCCTGCCTCCAGTTTTGGCGCGCAACCAAGGTCAGGCTTTCGTCCAGGCCGCTCGAAGCCGGCTGGAGGCCCTGCGCGCCGCGGCCGGCGACGACTCCGACTTCGTTCTGGACGGCGCCGCCGCGCTCTCCCCGGCAGACGCCGCCAGCCTCTCGACTGCGCTGGAGCGCTTCCACCTGCTGTGGTTCGACGAACCCTGCCCACTGCTGAACCTCGCCGCCCTGCGCAAGCTGGCCGGCGAAAACGTCACGCCGCTGGGCTTCGGTCGTCTCCTCGATCAGCCCAGCCAGTTTCAGGACCTGCTCCGCGAGGATGCCGTGGATGTCCTCCGCCCCGCCCGCCGGCGCGCACAGCCACCGCCAGGCACCAGCCCCCTTCTGCGAATACGGCGCGTCGAGCCGCCCCCCGTTCGCAACCGGGCTCGCCATTTCCTCCACTCATTTTAACCCCGTGTCCGGGACCGCCCTCTTGATAGGCGTCGACGATCATCGGACGCGATCCAGGCCCATTTGGTCAATTACGGACCAACCCGATCGCACTTATGGCTGATAGGGAGACATACGCGCTGATCCTCGAACAGAAGCGGGAGCGCCTTGCAATCGCCGCCTCGATCGGCCATTTACGACGATGATCGGGCGAACGAAACAGGATCAAGCGCCGTGGGGCGCTTCTAGTGGCTGGCGCCGCATACAGGCCCCATTCATGAGACGCCGCTCATACCCGCGCTGAACATATTCACAACCCGATCACGCGAACCCAAACGCAATGCCCCGGCACCTCATCTCGATCGTCATTCCCGTTCTGAACGAGGCCAACAACCTCGAGCGCCTCGTCGCGCGCCTCATGCTCTTGGACGGACTGGCCGACCTCGAATGGGAACTGGTGTTCGTCGACGACGGCTCGACCGACGGCACGCTCGTCAAGTTGCGCGAACTCAATCGCGCGGACGGGCGCGTGAAGTCCATCTCGTTCAGCCGCAACTTCGGAGGAGATCGCGCTGGCCGCAGGCCTGCGATACGCCGCAGGTGATGCCGTCGTGCTGATGGACGCCGACCTCCAGCACCCCCCGGAGATCCTCAGCACCTTTGTCGCCCGCTGGCGCGAGGGCTACCAGATGGTCTACGGCCAGCGTACCGATCGTGACACCGACGGGAAACTGCGCAAGCTCGTGTCCGTCGCCTTCTACCGGATCTTCAACGCGCTGGTGAAAACGGACATTCCCGCCGGCGCTGGAGACTTTCGCCTGCTCGACCGCAAAGCCGTCGATGCCATGAACCGGATAGGCGAAAGCTCGCGGTTCAACAAGGGCCTGACCTGCCTGGATCGGCTTTCAAACCGATCGGCGTCCCCTCAATGTCCCCCAGCGCGGAGGACGGCGGCGGCTCGCGCTGGAACGTGCCGCGCCAACCCTCCTACGTTTGGCCTCGACGGCCTCGCCTCGTTCACGACACTGCCCGCTCCGCATTTCGGACGCTACCTCGGGCGTCGCCGTCTCTTCTCTCCTTTCGCCTCTTACGCCGTGTTCTTCCTCTTCAAGACCCTCGTCTACGGCGCCGACGTCGCCGGGCTTTCCCACCCTCGGTCATATCGGTCATGTTGTTCGCCGGCGTTCAGCTCATCTCGCTCGGCGTCATCGGCGAGTACCTCGGCCGCGTGTACGAGGAGGTGAAGGGCCCCCCGCTGTACCTCGTCGCCGAGGAGCTCGGCGTCGGCCGCGCAGGAGCCCCCCGCGTCGCCCTGTTCGGGTGAACGGTGCGCATGCGGAGGGAAGGCCTTGATCGCGTCGCCGGAGCGGAGCGAAACCCGCGCACAGGCAATCGACACCACATCCGTCGGGTTCGTGCGCGGACGACTTCGCCATCACCCCAGGCGTATCGCGCGGCATCGAGGAGCTCGCCCTGGCTCGGCGCCTTTCCGCCACCAGTGCTCTCGTGAACTTGCCCGACTGGCCGGACTACGCGAGGAAGCTCGCGGGTCTGCGCTCCTACATCGCCATAGGCCTACACCTGAACTTGACCCTTGGCTCGCCGCTCGGCCCGATGCAGGGTCTGACGGTGGATGGCGAATTCCCCGACCATATGCAGCTTCTCCGCAAGAGCCTTACGCGGCGACTGGACACCGACGAGATTGCAGCGGAGGTGGAGCGCCAGTTCGACGCGTTCACCTCCGCCGTGGGCCATCTCCCCGACTTCATCGATGGCCACCAGCACGTCCACGCGCTTCCCGGCATCCGGCACCGCGCTGCTCGATGCTCGCCCGCCGGTTCCTCGATCGGCGCCGGCAGAATCCGCGATCCCCAACTCGTGCGACCGCGATCGACAGCGCGCCACCTCGGTCGTCAAGGCGGCCGTGGGAAAATCGATGCCACCGGCCTGCTTTCGGCGCGGTTTCGGTGCAGATCGCGCCGGAAGCATCGGATTCCCATCAACCACGGGTTCGCCGGCTATCCGTCGTTCGACACGACGCCGTGCCTACGCCAAGCGAACTGGAACGCTTCTTTGACCGCCCGCGGCCCCCGTCATCTCGTGATGTGCCATCCCGGCTATGTCGACGAAAGCTGCACATCTGGATCCGGTCGTGGAACGGCGCCGTCAGGAACTGATGCCTTGTTCGAATGCCCCGGCTCGAAAGCTCGATCTGGCACGTGCGCCGCACGACGACGGCCCCCTGTCGACTGGCGTGAGGCCCTGCCGGTAATCATCGACACATACTGAGCGCCGGCCGCGCGGCGATCGCGAACGGTCAGGTCACGGCACTTCGGCGGGTTCCTCCTCGCAGGTCTCAGCGCGTTGGCGACCGACACGGCGATCCTGTCGGCTGCTGACCCGTTTTGCGTCGATGTCGCCTTTCATCGCGCGCCCCTTCGGCATAGCCGTCGCGATGATCGTTCCTGGTTCATCAACCGCCCTGACATTCCTGGCCAGGGACCGCCGAGCCTCCACAGAATTCGGCCGCAATTCGCGGCGTGTCGATCACGTCGCAGATCGTCAACTATCCGTCTTCGCAGCGATCCTGCTCGTGTTGCCCGGCGACTATCCCGAATCGCCCTGTTCTCTGCCTGTTTCGTCTCGATGATCGTATCGTACGCCGGTTTCCGCTTCGGCGTATCCCTCGTCGGGCGTCCCCTACTCGCGGAGGCCATCGATGGGAAGCGCCCCCGACCCGCCGATTATTCTGCAGCACGCCCGCGATCTGTTCGCGCGCTACGACGTCCTGGTGTGCGACATGTGGGGCGTCGTCCAGACGGGCACAGGCGTACGCGGTGCCCGGGCGAAGCATTCGTCGCGCTTCGCGGGAGCGGGTGGAACCGTCGTCCTGCTGTCGAACGCCCCGATGCCGTCGAGTTGGGTCGCCCGCGTGCTGGCGGAGAAGAACGTCCGCCGCGAGAGTTGGGATGCCATCGTCTCGTCCGGCGATATCGCCCTCGATCATGTCGTCGAGAGGGATAGTGAAGCGTCACCACATCGGGACGCCGCGCGACCTTCCCCTGTTCGAGAAGATGCCCGCGACCCGCGTCGACGTTCGAAGAGGCAGAAGCGATCGTCTGCACCGGCTCGTGGACGACCGACGGGAAACCGCCGAAACCTATCGCCCGATGATGAACGTGCCCGCGCGAGCCCTTCCGCTCGTCTGCGCCAACCCCGACTCGTCGTCGAGTAGGCGGCGAATTGCTGCCCTGTGCGGGCGTCATTGCCGAACTGTACGAGAACTCGGAGGCCCCGTTTATTGGGCGGGAAACCCGTTCGCCCCCGCCTAGGAGCGCATGGCCGAGATCGCCGCCGCGTTGCGCGGCGCGCCCGTCCCCGCGAAGAGGATGCTCGCGATCGGCGACACCGTCCGCACCGACATCGCCGGCGCCGCCGCCTTCGGGATCGACAGCCTCTTCATCGGCCAGGGCATTCACCGCGACGAGGTGCTCACCCCCGACGGCGCCTGGAACAAGGCCGGCCTCGACCGCTTGCTAGCCGAGGAGCACCGCGGCCCAGTCGCCGCAATGACTGGGGTCGAGTGGTAGCCCAAACCGTGGACTTCCGCACGGTGAACGCTTCCCGCGATCAGCCATCGCCAGCGCCGCCACGCCCACCCCGCGAGCCTTCGTAAATCTTCCGCGACCCGAGAAATTCGGTCGGGAGTGTTCACAAGTTCTTGGGAATGTTCGCGCTCTAATTGCACGACATTCAGAGCACACCCGGGATCACACGTGAGATGAACGAGTTCGGCGAGTTGTTGGACGCCGGGGAAAACTTCGACTTCGGCAGCTTTCTCTCGTCCGAAAGCCCGTTTCGCCAGAAGGATGCCGAGGGCGACCTCGCTCTCGCCGCGATCGATGCAGAGATCGCGGACATGGCGAGCCTCCTCGCGGCCACCTCCAGCATTCTCAACGCGCTGACCTCCCCCCGCGCCCCGCGCGCTCCCAACCCTGGCCGTGTGCATACCCCCGCCCGCGATCGTCTTCCCCGCCACCCTGCCGCGCCTCGCCTTGTCGGGTCCCGCTTTGTCGGACCTGAAGCCCGGCCTTCTGCGCGAGTTGCAGCATTTCCACGCCCGGCTCCGCTATCTGAGCGCCGCCACGTCGGCTTGGTGCACCGGGTCGGGCAGCGGCGGATCTGGACGTTGGCCAGTGGCGGTGGCGACTTGGCGCTGGAGCGACCATCGCAGATCGGACGGCTTCAGTTCGCCGGATGGCGAGGCATTCAACCAGCCACGCTCGCAGACCCTTCTGTCCCAGACTGCGGACGGGGCTGGCCTTGCATCGACGACGACGGAACCGTCGAAGTGCCGGGCATAGCCGAACGCCGCCGTGCGACGCGCTACAGGGTCGACTGGCGGGCAACCGTGACGACATCCGCGACGGCTACTCCCGTCACGCTCCAGAACCTGTCCCTGGAGTGGAGCCGGTGCAAGCGGCGAACAGCACTTCGTGAAGGGCACACAGGTGTG
>CAVRZY010000138.1:0-27653 GCA_963725415.1 uncultured Acidobacteriota bacterium
GACCAATCGCCGCGGGTGGAGATGGAGGACGTCTTCGAATTCGAGCGGCTGGGGGTCAGCAAGCGCGGCCGGGTGATGGGCCGGTTCCGAGCCACGGGTTACAAGCCCGCCTGCCTGGACCGGCTGAAGGCCTATGGCATTCACCTGTCGCATTCGATTTTCCAGGAGGAGCACGAGCTGAAGGAGAGATGATTTCACCGCAGAGACCGAGAGACACAGAGTTGGTTCCATTTCAGTCTCTCTGCGTCTCGGCGCCTCGGCGGTGAGAGGTGTAGTCGATGCTCTGGTTTACGGTTGTGGCATTCGCGGTTTTCGCGACGGCGCTGCTGATTGCAGGCTACGCGGTGTGGAGTGTGCCGGAAAACGAGTTGCGCAAGATGCTCACCGCGCGGCTGCGCGAGGTGCGCGCCCACGTGGGGTCGCGGACGCGAACTGCGCCCGATTTAGTCCGCCAGGAGCGTCGCGGATCGCTGGCCTTCCTGGGAGATTTCATGGCCTGGCTGGGCTTTCTGCGCCGGCTGCAGGAACTCATCGAGCAGGCCAATCTGAAGTACCGGCCCGCGGGTGTGGCCGGGGTGTCCATTTTGATCGTGGCGGGCGCATATCTGTCGCTGGGCGTCTTCGGGGCCTCGCTGCTGCTGCTGCGGATCCTGTTGCCGCTGGCTTTCGGGGCCATCCCGCTGCTCTACATTCTGCGGGTCCGCGGCAAACGCTTGAGGAAATTCGAAAGCAGTTTCCCGGACGCCATCGACCTGTTCAACCGTTCCATGAAAGCCGGCCACAACATCCACAGCGGCCTGGAGACGGTGGCCAGCGAGACCGCAGACCCGGTGCGCATGGAATTCAAGAAGGTCATCGAGGAGCTGGCCCTGGGCTCGCCGCTGGAGACGACGCTCCACGCGCTCGGCAAGCGGGTGCCGTTGATGGACCTGAAGTTCTTCATTACCGGACTGATTCTTCAGCGGCAAACGGGCGCCAACATGGTGAGCGTGCTGGAGGGCCTGTCCCTGCTGATGCGGGAACGGTTGAGCCTGTCCGCCAAGATGAAGGCCCACACCGCGCAGCAACGCTTCTCGGCCGGGCTGCTGTGCGTCATGCCACTGGTGGTGGCGCTGGGCATGTGGTTCCTGAAGCCCGAGTACATTCAGTTGCTGTATTCGGACCCCACCGGCAGCAAGTTTCTCACCTACGCGATCATTTCGGAGATCGTGGGGATTCTCATCATCCGGCGGATCGCCAACGTGAGGTACTGATTGCATTGAAAGAGGTTTGATGCTGGTCGCCGGCGTGTTTTTCGTTCTTAGCTTCGCCACCATCGTGGCGCTGCTGTGGTCTGGGATTGTGCTGTTCCGCAACCAGGAGGATCCGTTGGGGGACCGGCTGGAGCAACTCCAGGCGCATGCCGTAGTCAGCACGGAGCGAACCTCCCTGCGGCGGCGGAGGGGCGGGTTCCTGAACGGCCTTCAGTTCCTGGTGAGCCTGGTTCCCGGGGGCGAGGGTTGGCTGCGGAGTTCGGAGAAGGAGCTCATCCAGGCCGGAATCCGCAACCCGCACGCGGTGGCCATCTACGCCCTGGGACACCTGCTGTTCCTGTTCGCCGCCCTAGCCGGAATGGCCTGGCTACAGCGCAACAATGCCCCCATGACGATGCTCACCGGGATGCTGGCGGCAGGACTGTTGGGCTGGCTGATCCCGCAGCAGGTTCTGCACCGGCTGGTGCGGCGCTACCGCCGCAAGCTCCAGGAATCGCTTCCCGACACCGTGGACATGCTGGGCATCGTACTGGGCACGGGCCTGGCCCTGGACCAGGCCATGCAGCGCGTCAGCGAGGAGATGCAGTTCATTTACCCCGAGCTGGCCAACGAGTTCTTCACCGTGGTCATGCAGGTGAAGGCCGGCCAGGAGCGCGCAGTGGCCTTCCAGCAGCTTGTGAGGCGGACCGGGATCGAAGACATCAAGTCCCTGGCGGCCATGATCGTGCAGAGCGAGCGCTTCGGCACCAGCCTGGCCCAGGCCCTGAAGGTCTATGCCGACGCCCTGCGCACCCGGCGCCGCCTGCGAGCCGAAGCCGCCGTCGCCCGGGCCGGCATCAAGATGCTGTTCCCCATCGTGCTGTTCATCCTCCCGGTGCTGTTCGTCATCACCCTGGTGCCCGGCCTCCTCAGCGTGCTGGGGAACCTGCAAACCCTGGGCGGGGCGCGGTAAGCTCCCGCACGTCGCTTGCCTTGTGTGCCACAGATGTGGCACAATACCTTTGCGGAGTGCCCAGCCGTGAGGGACGATGGCAAGGCGATCCATCTTGCACACCGAGAAGGCCGTGCGCCAGCGAATCGAAGGCCGCACGGACCTTGTTGAGGCGCTACAGAACCCCAGCCTGCAAACCGTGTCGGCGTTCCTCGCACTGGTCGCCGATTGCCTGGATGATCTCAACCGCACGAAGGGCCTGGCAGGTGAAGAAGCCGCTCTGGTCAAGTACAACGTCATTCAGAGCGCGTATCCCGCACTTTTGTCATACCGCGCAGGAGGGACCCGGCAGGCGACGGATTTCGTCATAGATACCTGGAAAAGGTACTCGGTCAGGCGGTCGGGCCGACAGTCGCGGCAGCTCTTAGAAAGCCCTGAGTTTCGGGCGGTATTCAATGTGGCCGTCTCAGAGCTGGTTCAGAGCGAAGAGAAGGACTTGCAGGCCAGGCAGATTCTCCGGCGCCTAATGGTTCACTTGGGGCTGAGCCAGGATGAAGTGGGCAGGATGTTCGAGGTTTCCGGCGAGACCATCCGGCGCTGGGAACGCGGGCAAAACAGGGTCCCGGACCTGAAGATGGCTGCGCTCAATAGTGCCGATGGCGCGCTCACGAGACTGCTGCACCTGTTTCGTCCGGAAAGACTTTCACAGGTCATCCGGCAGCAGGCCGAGGGGTTCGAAGGGGAACGGGCACTGGATTGGATCCTGCGTGGACGCATGGCTGAAGTGGCCAATCGCTACGATTCCGCGCTGCTCTACCAGGCATGAGCGACCTGTTACGGACGGATCACAAACACCAGCCCGTTTACCGGGTGGTCCGGACGGGTTGGAGCGATCCCCTGGAGACATCGTTCAGCCAGCGGGCCGGCGCTGACAATCGCTGGAACAACCCGGACTTTCCCTGCTTGTATTGTTGCTGTAGCGAGCGCGTCGCGCGCGCCGTGGTGCTGGATGTTTTCCGGCTCTACGGCCTCGATCCTAAAGACCTCCAGCCGGACATCCGTCCCCAACTGGCAGAATTGTCCTGGTCGGGCACGGTGGTGGACATGGCCTCCCGAGAGGGTATCTACAGGGCCGGCTTTCCGGCTGACTATCCTTCGGGAGTGACGAAACAACAGACTCGCCAGGCAGCTCAAGCGTGGCACAGCCGTGGAGAGGAGGGCACCGTTTATCGCAGCGCCTCGCTGGCAAGGCTGGGGTTCGGGGAGTGGGAAGGCGAGCATCAAGGGTGGTGTGAACTGGCGATCTTCCCTCAAAACAGCCTACATCACCCCGGACTCATCCAACGGAGGGACGACCTGGGCTGGCTCTTGAGGCACTAGCCGTCTAATTGAACGGAGATCTGAACAAAAGTGTCAAATTTTTTGAGCCGCAGAGACGTCAGGATGCAGAGAATTGACGATTGACGATTCTTGCATTGACGATTGGCGGAGGCGCAGCCGGCTACCGCAATTCAATCGTCAATGACTCAATCGTCGATGATTCAATTGTTGATTCTTTGCTGCCTCTGCGGTGAAGGGCTCTGGTGGATTTAAGGTCGAAGACCTCGCTCCGGGGCTTTTCACCAGCATGCGCACAGCGAAGCGGAGGTCGTGCAGCAGAGTTGCCATGCTCGATTACACGATGGGCTGCGCCGAAGGTCGCACGGGCGTTCCTACCGTCGCAGCTTGCGATGTTCCTTGAGGATGCAGCGGTCCATGATCACGATGAGTCCAGCCGCGCGGGCCTTCTCGGCGGCCGCTTCGTGGAGGACGCCCTCCTGCATCCAGACACAGCGCGCCCCGATCCGAATGGCGGCCTCCACGATCTCGGGGACATACTCGGAACGCCGGAAAATGTTGACGATATCGATCGGGTGGGGCACGGCGTCAAGACTGGAATAGGCCTTCTCTCCCAGCACTTCGGTTTCCTGCGGATTGACCGGAATGATGCGGTAGCCCGCGCGCTGCAGGTAGGCCGCGACGCCGTAGCTGGGGCGGGCCTTCTTGCTGGAGAGGCCCACCACGGCGATGGTGCGCGCGCTCTGGAGCAATTCAGGCACGGCCGGCACGTTCCCCCCCATCCTTCTTCAGCAGGCTGCGAAATCGCTCCACTTCGGCGGGCGTCAGGGCCCGAAAGGCGCCCGGCTCGAGAGGACCCAGTTCCAGAAAGCCGATCTTGATGCGCTTGAGTTTCTCGACCAGCCGCCCAAAATGTTTGAACATCAGGCGAATCTGGTTCTGCCGTCCCTCAATCAGCCGGACCTCATACCAGGGATTGTTGGCTCGCCGAACCAGCCGGAGACCCGCCGGAGCGGTGCGCCGGCCGGCCAGTGGAATCCCCTGGCGAAACTGCTGCTCCTGATCCGGGGACAGCGAGCCGTTCACCTTGACCAGGTAGGTTTTGGGCAGATGGCTGGAGGCCGAGGTGGTGCGGTTGGCGAAATCGCCGTCGTTGGTAAACAACAGCAACCCTTCACTGGCATAATCCAGACGGCCCACCGGAAAGACGCGCTCCCGGACCCCCTTCAGAAACCCCATGACCGTGGGGCGGCCTTCCGGGTCGTGCAGGGTGGTGACGCAGTTCCTGGGCTTGTGCAGCGCCAGATAGAGGAGTCTTCGCGGAGCATGCAGCAGCTTGCCGTCCACTTTGATGTGATCGCGTGAGAGGTCGGCCTTGCTGCCGAGTTCGGTGACCGTCTGACCGTTCACCGTGACCCTGCCCGCCAGGATCAACTGCTCGGCCTTGCGGCGGCTGGTGACGCCGGCGCGCGAGAGGATTTTCTGGAGCCGTTCCTCAGCCATCGTGTTCGGCAGGACCCGCTTCAGTCCGGCCCTCCTGGGGGGAAGGGGTTTCGGCCTGGGTCGGCTGCTCGGCCGGCGCCTGGTCGCCCTCTCCCAAGGCCAGCCGGCGGAGTTCTTCGAATTCCTTCAGGGTCGGAAGCTCGCTCAGGTCTTTCAACCCGAACTGCACCAGGAAGTCCTTGGTCGTCTTGTAGAGAATGGGCCTGCCGACCACCGTCTTGCGGCCGCAGGCGGTTATGAGCTTGCGGTCCAGAAGGGTCTTGAGTACTCCCGCGCCCTGCACGCCGCGGATCTCCATGATCTCGGGGGCGGTGATGGGCTGCTTGTAGGCCACCACAGCCAGGGTTTCCAGAGCCGCCAGCGAAAGCTTGAGGGAAGGTTTGAGGCTCTTGGCGAAGGCGCGGATGATCTCGTGGTGTTCGGGCTTCGTGGCCATCTTGTAGCCGCCCGCCACCTCGCGGATCGCCAAGCCATGTTGGGGCGCTTCGTATTCGCTCGCCAATTGGGCCAGGATCTGCTTGACCCGATCCTCCGGCTGGTGGATTACCGCGGCGATTTGGGCGGCCGTGGCGGGCTCCTCAGCGACATAAACGATGGCTTCCACGGCCGCTTTGAGAGAGGCATCCTCCCAAGGTGGAGGAGCCATCACCTCCAGCAACATCTGCTCCCCAGGAGCGTATGGGGAATCCGGCTCGTGATTTCGACAGGTTCCATTCCGCTCAGTGGTAGTCCTTTTCGATGTCCGTGATGGTTTGTTCGGAGGCGAACACTTGATCGAACCGCTTGTAGGCCTTGAGGGCGATCTTCCCGAAAGCGTCCTTCTGCACCAGCACGATGGCCTGGAGCTTCGCCAGTTCCAGGATCGCTAGAAACAGGCAAATCATGGCTCGGCGGCTGCGCTGCTGTTCGAACAGCTCCTGCAGCGCGATGGGCTCGGCTCTGGGCCGGTTGCGCAGCAGCGCTCCCAGATGCAGCATCATATCCGGAACGCTGATGTCGTCGGCTTCGACCTGGTAGACCGGCCGGCTCGTGGTGCGTTCCAGTACTTCCTGGAAAGTCTTAACCAAGTCGAACAAGGTGACGGCGAAGCCCGGGCCATCCTCTTCGGAGAGGAATTCCCGGATCTGGGGGTTGGACCAGACATTCTCCTCGATCAAGCGCTTCTGCTGGAGCATCTCGGCGGCGTTCTTGAAGCGCTCGTGCTCCAGCAGGCGCTCCACCAGCTCGCGGCGCGGATCGTCTTCCGGCGACATCTTCTCCAGCTCGGGGTCCCGCGGTAGCAGCATCCGGGACTTGATGTGGATGAGGGTGGCCGCCATGAAGATGAACTCGGAACCCACCTCGATATCCAGCTCCACCGCTTTTTCCATGTAGTCGAGATATTGCGCCGTGATCCTGGCGATGGGGATGTTCCAGATGTCGATCTGCTGTCTGCGGATCAGGTCCAACAGCAGATCCAAAGGCCCTTCGTAGTGCTCCAGGTGAACGTTCAACGGCGACGACACGACTTTTCACGATAGCAGAACAAAGCCACCAGCCGTCAGTCTGGTTCGCGGTAATGCCTCAGTCTCGGGGGCAATAGCCTGTGCAGCCGGGTGGGATAGGCTTTCAGCCTGTCCGGACGCCTTTCGAATACCGCCCGAGACAAGCTGAAGCTTATCCCACGGTCCCCGAGACTGAGGCATTACGGTTCGCGGCGGGGCCGTTCGCGCGGGGCAGGTGGCGCCGCTCCGAACACCAGTTTCACCTCCACGGTGCGGGCCTCGTCATTCTGATCCAGGACGGCGCGGGTCTTGCCTAAGTTCTCGAAAAGGCTGTCTTCGCGAATGCGCTCCAGGAAATAGTCCGGATAGTCAGCGTTGAAGCGCGCCCCTTCTTTCAGCGCCCACAGTTTCCTCACTGCGGCTTCGGCGTGGATATCCAGCCCCTCGATGGTCAGCTTTCCGAATGCGTACTGCGGCCCCGGATCGAAGTGGATGGCCAGGTCCACCGTCTTGCGATCGTCGTGGAGGGTGCGGTCGAGGCGGGAGCCGACGCGCATGTAGCCTTCGCGGCGATAACGCTGCTCCATCCGCGCCACACCGGCGAGGATCTGCTCGAAGTTGGCCAGATCTCCGGAGCGGATGTCGCCGGCTTTCTTCAGCTCCTCAGGCGGAACGAGCGGGCTGTCGAGGCGGACCTCACCCACAGTGTAGCTGGGGCCCTCTTCGACCTTCACGGTTACCAGCAGCCCGTTGACATCCTTGGCCTTTTCGGTCTGGATCTGGGGAAAGGAAACGCGGATGCGGCCCCGCGCCTCGTACAGCGGCCGGATGCTCGTATCCAGCAGTTGCCGGAAGCGGGCCTCTTTGTAGGGAATGCCGACCGCCACGGCGTTCATCTTGTTTTGCAGCGTGGTGGCGGGAATGACCTCGTTGCTGGTGAACCTCACCAGAGCCACGACGGGCGGGGAGGCGGCGGGACGGAACACCACGGCCGGCTCCTCGCCAGGCTCTGCGGAGACTTTGCCGGCGACCTTTTCCTTGCGATTGCTGGCGGCGAGGAATTCTTCGATGGCTCTGGCGTAGCGATCCAGGATCTGCTGGGTGGCGGGAATCCTGGGGCCGAACAGCGGGTCAGTCCGCTTCAGCAGTTCCTCGAACTGTTGCGGAGGCCCCAGGTCCTCGAACCGCACCGCAAACAGCGGCGCGACCTCCACCACTTGAAAGGAGACCGCGTAGCCCTTCTGGTCGGCGGCGGGGCCGAAGCGGAAATCGATGCTCTCGAAGACCCCGGTGGCCGCCAGCCGGTCCCGGGCCGCCTCGAACTCCCTGTTGCCTGCCAACTGCCCCACCTTGACGCCCGCCACCGCCAGAATCTGCTGCTCGGAATAATTCCGGTTGCCGGTTATGGAGAGGCTCTCAATCGGCCAGGCCTTGGGGGCCGGAGCAGTCTTGGGAGCTGGCGGGCGCTTCTGCGCGTTCCCGGGCAAGCCCCAGAACAACAGCAGGATCAATAGCCAGAGCATCTCCTTGTATTCTAATCGTAGCGGCGGCCCCCTGACTGCCCCCTGCTGCTAGAATGAGGGACGTGTCTTGAAGAACTTGCCTAGCTACTGCGCGTTGCACTGGCTCGCTGGTTTGCGACGGCGCGGCGGAGGATTGTCATGAGAATCCTAAGTCTCAGGGTTGAAGGTTTTCGGTCTTTCCACGACGTTGAGTGGGAACCCGGGGACCTGAACGTTGTGATCGGGCCGAACGCCAGCGGCAAGTCGAACTTGCTCCGGGTTCTGGAGATGCTCTCCGTCTCCGCGCGGGGCGGATTGAGCAAGTACATTCAGCGAGAAGGGGGAATGGAACCACTGGTATGGGACGGGGTGGCGGAAGCCGTCAGGATCCGGCTCAAGACATCTCCCTTGGGGGACTCAGCTGACGTCAAGCGCGACCTGACGTACCTACTGGAGCTTCAGCGGCTTGGTAAGACAACCGCCTACCGCATCCCTGAAGAGCTCCTCGCCAATTTCTATCGCGTAGAGATAGGGGAGATGGGGCAACCATTCAAGCTGCTGGAACGATCTCTGCAACGAGCGGTCATATTCAATGAACACGAGCTCGGCCTCGTGGCTCCCGAAGCGTCGGTCGCTGAAGAGGAGACTTTGCTATCCATGGCAGCGGGGCCGTTCACCGCCAACCATTTGATAGCAGAGTACCAGCGGGAGATAGCGGTCTGGAGTGTCTATCAGGATCTCCATACGGATCGTAATGCCGCGATTCGGCAAGCGGCGGTTTCGCGAGTCGAAACGCGCGTGGCGCCGGATGGGCAGAATCTCGTCTCGGTCCTCCATACTCTTTACCAAGGCGATCGAGAGTTCGAACATGAGGTGGACGCCGCAATGAGGGCGGCTTTCGGCGATGAGTATGAGAAGTTGGTCTTCCCCCCGGCCGCAGAACAGAGAATCCAGTTCGGAGTCAGATGGAAGTCCTTGCGGCGGGAGCAGCCGGCCGCCGACCTCTCAGACGGCACACTGCGCTTTCTGTTCTTGCTGGCCGTGCTTGCGAATCCCCATCCACCATCACTTATTGCGATCGATGAACCCGAAACCGGCCTGCATCCTTCCATGTTGCCCATCGTCGCCGAGTATTCCTCTCAAGCCGCTGCACGCTCGCAGATCCTTCTCACCACGCACTCGCCCGCGTTCCTCGATGCCTTCAAGGGCATCGCCCCGCAGCCGGCCATCACCGTGGTCGATTGGTCCAATGGGAAGACCGCTCTGCGCATTCGTTCGGGCCAAGAATTGGAATACTGGCTCAGACAGTACACTCTCGGCGAGATGTACCGCTCCGGGGAACTGGAGGCTGTGGAGTGAGGTTCGTCCTCTTTGTCGAGGGATACACGGAACGAGAAGCAGTCGGTGAGTTCCTCAAACGGTGGCTCGACCCCCAGTTGGCCCGGCCGGTGGGTGTCAAGATCGTCCGTTTCAACGGCTGGCGCCAGTTCATCGATGACGTCGCGGCTCGCGCTCGGATGTATCTCGAGGGACCCGGACGTGCGGAGATCATCTCAGCCCTCGGATTGCTCGACCTTTACGGTCCCACCTTCTATCCATCCCACCTGAGATCTGCACAGGAACGCTACGCATGGGCGGTGACAGAGATCGAGCGAAAGGTCAGCCACCCAAAGTTCCGCATGTTCTTCGCTGTCCACGAGTTGGAGGCCTGGATCCTGAGCCAGCCTCAGCTACTCCCTGAAGCTGTTCAACAAGCGCTGCCGGGCCGAGTGAACAACCCGGAGTCAATCGACTTTGAAGAGCCGCCGGCCAAGCTGCTGGAGAGACTCTACGCAAGCCACACGGGCAGGTCATACAAGAAGCGAACCTATGGCTCGGAACTGTTCAGGAAACTGGATCCCTCGGTTGCCTGCAAGAAATGCCCCCACCTGGCAGAGATGTTGGAGCACATGCTTACAACGGCGCGACAGGCTGCACCCTGACGGCTTAGGGCCATTCCGCTAAAATAAGTCCGATGCCCTACGATGTGGTGATCATTGGGAGCGGGCCGGGGGGCTACTCCGCGGCCGTGCGGGCGGGCCAGTACGGGCTGCGCACGGCGCTGGTCGAGAAGAGCGCGAAGCTTGGTGGGACGTGCCTTCTGGTGGGATGCATCCCAACCAAGGCGCTCCTGCATGCCGCCGAAGTCTGGGACCAGCTCAAACACTCTGAGGCGCAGGGCGTCTACTGCGAGAATCCGCGCCTGGACTACCCCAAAATCGTCGAGCGCAAGAACCAGATCGTCAGCAAGCACGCCCGGGGCGTCGAGTTCTTGATGAAGAAGAACAAGGTCGAGGTGATCCACGGCGTGGCCAGCCTGAACGGCCCGGGCAAGATCGAGGTCCGCTCCGAGCAAGGCCTCAAGATCCTGGAGGCCACCAACATCATCCTGGCCACGGGTTCGGAAGCGCGCCTGCTCCCGGGGCTGACGCCGGACCCGGACTCGATCCTCACCAACGTGGAGATCCTGGACCTGCGGGCGATTCCGGAGTCGCTGCTGGTGGTTGGGGCGGGCGCGGTGGGCGTCGAGTTCGCTTCCATGTTCCACCGCTTCGGCGCCAAGGTGACGCTGCTGGAGATGTTGCCCCGCATCGTGCCCTTCGAGGATGAGGAAGTGTCCAAGGAACTCGAGCGCGTCTTCCGCAAATCCGGGATCCGGGTCGAAACCGGCGCGCGGGTGGAGGACCTACGGCGGCTGGACCCAGGCGTGCAATTGACGGCTACCCTGGCCGACGGGAAGACGGAACAAATCGTGGCCCAGAAGGCGCTGGTGGGAATCGGGCGGCGGCCCCTCACCCAGGGCATCGGACTAGAAACTACGCGCGTGGAAATCGAGCGCGGGTTCGTTAAGGTCAACCAATACCAGCAGACCACCGAACCCGGGATCTACGCCATCGGGGACATCGTGGCCGGGACGCCACAACTGGCGCACGTGGCCGCGCGGGAGGGATTGATCGCCGTGGCGCACCTGGCCGGCAAATCGGTCCTGCCGCTGAACCGGCGCCTGATCCCGAGCTGCACCTACTCGGAACCGGGCATCGCCAGCGTGGGGTTGACCGAGGCCCAGGCCCGCGCCGAGGGTCACCAGGTCAAGGTGGGGAAGTTCTCCTTCATCCCCAACAGCATGGCCACGATTCTGGGCCGCCTTGACGGCTTCGTCAAGGTGGTGAGCGAGGAAACCTATGGCGAGATCCTGGGCGTTCACATCCTCGGCCCGCTGGCCTGGGAGTTCATCGGGGAAGCCGTCACGGCCATGGCGGCCGAGGCCACCGTGGAAACCATGATGAACACCATCCACGCGCATCCGACCCTGTATGAGTCTCTGGGCGAGGCTTTCAACGCCGTCTACGGTCTGGCAATCAATGCGTAAATGTGAGCTGCACGATCTCGGGCGAATCGAATACGGGCAGGCATTGGAGTTGCAGCGCGAGCTGGTCGAGAAACGCAAGCAGGGCCTGATTCCGGACCAGTTTCTGATCCTCGAGCATCCGCACGTGATCACGCTGGGGCGCAACGGCCGGCTGGAGAACCTGCTGGCCGGGCCGGAGGCGCTGCGCCGCGCCGGAATTTCCTTTTATCCCACGGATCGCGGCGGCGACATCACCTATCACGGGCCGGGCCAGGTGGTCGGTTACCCGATCCTGGATTTGCGGGAGTGGAAGCGCGACGTGGTCGAGTACGTGCGCGCGCTCGAGCAGGTGCTCATCGACGCGCTGGCGGACTTCGGGGTTGCGGCGGGCCGCCTGGCCGGCCGCACGGGCGTGTGGGTGGAGGGCCGCAAGATCGCAGCCATCGGAGTGCACGTCAGCCGGTGGGTCACCTCGCACGGCTTCGCGCTGAACGTCTCGACCGACCTCAGCTACTTTCAGTACATCGTGCCGTGCGGACTCGCCGCGCCGGTCACCTCGATGGCAGAGCTTGGAGCGGCGGCCAGCCGTGCGGAGGTCATTGCCGCCCTGTCCAGGAGTTTTGCTGGCGTCTTCGGATGTGAGATTGTGGAGCCTGTCGCAGCAGAGGAGAAGATCACATGATCGACGTTGTCATGCCCCAGATGGGCGAAAGCATCGTGGAAGGCACGCTGACCAAGTGGTTGAAAAAAGCGGGGGAGCGGGTGGAGCGCGACGAGCTGCTGTTCGAGATCTCGACCGACAAAGTGGATACTGAGATCCCCTCGCCATCCGCGGGAACGCTCGCCGAAACTCTGGTCGCAGAGGGCCAGACGGTGGCCATCAACACGGTGGTCGGGCGCATCGACGAGAGCGGGGCAGGCGTTGCGGTGGTGGCGCCCGCGCCGGTCGAAGCAGCGCCACAGCCGGTCGCTGAAGCCGTTCCTGAGCCCCGCGCCCGCCGCGCCTGTGGAGGTCGCGGCGCCGTCTGAAGAGATCTCTGCTCCCTTGTCACCGCTAGTCCGGCGGATGGCTCGGGAACACAACATCGACCTCCGCCTGGTCCAAGGCACCGGCACTGGAGGGCGCATTACGAAACAGGACCTGGAGGCCTACCTGGCCCAACGCGCGCAGGCGCCGCCGGCGCTCGAGGTCCCGGTAGCACCCAGCGTCACAGCGCCTACCCCGGCTGGCGCCAAAACCCGCCTCGAACCCATGACCCTGATGCGCACCAAGATCGCCGAGCACATGCTGGCCAGCAAACGCATTTCCCCGCACGTCACCACCATCCACAAGGTGGATATGACGCGCGTGGCCAAGATGCGCGAGCGCCACAAGGCGGAAGTTCAGGCCCGCCATGGCCTCGCTCTCACCTACTTGCCTTTCATTACCCGCGCCGCCGCCCAGGCCCTGCGCGCCCATCCCATCGTCAACGCCTCGATCGAAGGCAGCAACGTGATCTACCACAACGAAATCAACATTGGGATCGCGGTGGCGCTGGAGGGCGGGCTGATCGTCCCGGTCATCCGGAACGCGGATGAGAAAAATGTCCTGAGCCTGCAACGCGCCATCGTGGATCTGGCTGGCCGCGCCCGCTCGCGCCAGCTTAAGCCCGATGAAGTGCAGGGCGGTACCTTCTCGATCACCAACTTCGGCGGCTATGGAAGCCTGTTCGCCACGCCCATCATCAACCAGCCGCAAGTGGCCATCTTGGGCGTGGGTGCGGTCGAGAAGACGCCGGTGGTGGTCGATGAGGACGCCATCGCCATCCGCTCGATCAGCCTCATCGGGCTGACCTTCGACCATCGCCTGCTGGACGGCGCATTGGCCGATCAGTTTATGGCCAAGTTCAAATCGGTGCTGGAGAACTGGGCCGAGGAAGTGCTGTAACTTGGAGAAGACACAATGAACAGACGAGACTTCATCCGAACTTCAGCCGGCTGCGTGGGCGCGGCCGCTCTTGGTCAGAATTCGAGGTTGTGGGCAGCGCCGGCGCGCAAGCCCAATATCGTGCTTATCCTCGCCGATGACCTCGGTTACGGGGAACTGGGAGTGCAGGGTTCGAAAGACATTCCCACGCCCAATATCGACTCGCTGGCCGCCAACGGCGTCCGCTTCACCAACGGATACGTGTCCTGTCCGGTTTGCAGTCCCACTCGCGCGGGCCTGATGACAGGCCGCTACCAGGAGCGCTTTGGGCACGAGTTCAATCCCGGGCCTGCCGAGCAGGCCGATTCGGTGTTCGGCTTGTCGCTGACCGAGGTGACCATGGCCGACCGGCTCAAATCGCTGGGCTACGCCACCGGCATCTTCGGCAAGTGGCATCTGGGCTACCGGCCGGAATTCCACCCGCAGAAGCGCGGCTTCGATGAGTTCTTTGGTTTCCTGGGCGGGGCGCACTCCTACTTGGATCCCTTGGAGAGGACCGCCAACCCCATCCTGCTCGGCACGGAACCCGTCAAGCAAATCACTTTCCTCACCGAGGACATCGCCCGCGAAGGTGTCTCGTTCATCGAGCGCCGCCAGAAGGAGCCGTTTTTCCTGTACCTGCCGTTCAATGCCGTTCATGCGCCCATGGAGGCCACCGAGAAGTATCTCTCGCGATTTGGCTCCATCCAGAACCCCAGACGCCGCACCTTCGCGGCCATGCTCTCTGCATTGGATGACGCGGTGGGCAGCGTGTTGAGCAAACTGCGCGAGACCAGGCTTCTGGAGAACACGCTGGTTTTCTTCGTCAGCGACAACGGCGGCCCCACCCCCAACACCACCTCTGCCAACGGCCCGCTGCGAGGATACAAAGGGCAAGTTCTGGAGGGCGGCATCCGGGTGCCGTTCCTGATCCAGTGGCAGGGCCGCCTGCCGGCAGGCAAGGTTTACGACCATCCGGTGATTGCGCTGGACATTCACCCGACTGCCGTCGCCGCCGGCGGCGGAAGCATTCCCGCCAAGACGGGCCTGGACGGAGTAAACCTGCTGCCCTACCTGACCGGCTCGGTGAAAACACCCCCGCACGACCGGCTGATGTGGCGGTTTAGCCCGCAGTCGGCCATCCGCATGGGGGACTGGAAGCTGGTCAGGCTGGGCGACGGCCCGTCGCAACTTTTCAACCTAGCCCAGGACATCGCCGAGAAGAACGACCTGGCCGCCAGCCAGCCCGACAGGGTCAATCAACTGGAAGCCGCCTACCAGGTCTGGAACGCCCAGTTGGCCGAGCCCCCGCTGGCAGCGCGCGGGCGCGGTTCGCAGGCGGCTGAAAGCGAATCCCGCTGCCAAGCGGCGACGCTGACAGTGCCGTGCCTTCGCGTAATTCGGGGACCGGCGCGAATTCTGCTGTCCGAATTCGTTGCCTGTACCCGAATTACCCTCCCCCGCCCCCCGCGTAATTCGGGCACCGCGGCCGAATCGCTATAATGCGGGAATCACCACAGCCCAGACCGGGAGGATTGGGAATGTCTGTCATCACCATATCGAGGGGCACCTTCAGCGGGGGAAAGATGCTGGCCGAGTGCCTGGCCGAGCAGCTTGGCTACCGTTGCGTTGACCGGGACGTGATCGTCGAAAGAGCCGCCGCCTTTGGCGTCTCCCAGGACGAGCTCAGGAACGCCCTCCTGAAACCCCCCACCTTCCTGGATCGGTTCCAGCACAAGAAGTACATCTACCTGGCGCTGATTCAGGCTGCACTCACCCAGGAGGTCCGCTCCGGCAAAGCCGTCTACCACGGCAACGCCGGGCACCTCCTGCTTAAAGGGGGGCCTCACGTGTTGAGGACTCGCATCATCGCTCCGATGGAGTTCCGCCTCGATATGGCGCAGGACCGCCTCAAACTGAGCCGCAGCGAGGCTCTGGCCTACATCCACAAGGTGGACCAGGAGAGGCGCAAGTGGACCCAGTATCTCTATGGGGTGGATTGGGGCGACCCGGCCCTCTATGACATCGTCCTCAACCTCGAGTACATGAGCGTCGAGGAAGCCTGCAACATCATCGCCAACATCGTCAGGCAGAGGTGCTTCGAGTTTACCTCCGAATGCCAAACCGCCATGGACGACCTGGCCCTGGCCAGCCGTGTTCGCGCTAACCTGGCTATCAACCCTCCCACCTCTCACCTCGAGTTTGACGTCACCGCCCGGGGAGGCTCGGTTTCCATCAAGGGCCGGCTCTCCAGCCTGGACGAACTGGAGGAAGTCCGGCGCGTGGCCGGGGAAGTCCCCGGGGTCAGCGCGGTGAACCTGGCCGAGCTCATCTCGATGAAGGGCGTCTAGGTCGCCCCGCCCATACGGATTGTTTCTCTCCGCTATGGCGGAATGAAACAATCGCCCAGGAAGCCAGCCAAAGGGTTTGTATTTCCGATGTGTGGATGGTAAGATCTGAAATTCCTGGTTCTCCCGCGTCAGGCCGCTTCAAAACTGCCGGGAGCGCAGAGGCGAAGGCATGTCAGTCTTTCTGCCGGTAGCTGGAATCAGCATCAATCTGTTCGTGCTGATGGGAGCCGGAGCGCTGGTGGGCTTTCTTTCCGGCCTGCTGGGCGTAGGCGGGGGCTTTCTGCTCACGCCGCTCCTGATGATGATAGGCATCCCCCCCACCGTTGCCGCGGCCTCCGACTCCTGTCAGATCGTGGCGGCCTCGGCCTCCGGCGGAGCGGCCCACTTCCGGCTGGGCAATGTGGACTACAAGATGGGCAGCATCCTGCTTCTGGGCGGGCTGAGCGGGGCCGCCCTGGGCGTGGAGATCATCAAGGTTCTGAAAACCCTTGGCAACGCCGACCTGCTGATCACTCTCACCTACATTGTGGTCCTGGGCGCCGTCGGGGGTTCGATGTTCATTGCCAGCCTGAGAAGCCTGCGGCGCGGGGCCATGGTGCTCAAGTCTCACCGGCCGGCCAGGAAACCCAGCCTCCTCAGCAGGCTGCCCTTCCAGATGCGCTTTCCCGACTCCAAGGTGCAGCATTCGGTCCTGGTACCTTTCTTGCTGTGCGCCTTGGTGGGCATACTGGTCGCCATCATGGGCGTGGGCGGCGGCTTCATGATGGTTCCTATGATGGTCTACCTCCTCCGTATGCCCCCGCACGTGGCCGTCGGAACCTCTCTGTTCCAGATCCTGTTCACCTCCGCCGGCGTGACCTACATGCAGGCCACTACCAACCACACCGTAGATGTGGTCCTGGCGCTTCTGCTGGCCGCGGGTTCCACCGTGGGCGCCCAGATTGGCGCACGCCTCACCCGCTTTCTGCGCGGCGATCAGCTACTGATCATTCTGGCCTCCCTGGCCCTGCTGGTGGTGGGCAAGATGCTCGTCGGTCTCCTGGTGACTCCCTCCAGCGTGCTGGATGTGTCCAGGACCCACGCCCATCTGCGCCACGCTTCTGACTCCTGGCTTCTGACTCCTGGCTCCCGGCTCCTGACTTCTCTACCGAAAATGACGCACGCCGAAAACGGGGACTGCCTCCAATTGCGCAGTTGGCAATTGGCTGGCTGTACCCGTTTTCGCCCTTACCGTCTCCCTCGGACAAACCGGCATTTTCATGCTTCGCTACGACACGCTGGGTCATGGGTAACTGACTCCCTATTAAATCCGTTTGGCAGGAGGTTTAGTTATGCCTAAGTTCGCAACACAGTTGATCAGACTTGTAGCTCTGACCTTATTGCTTATCCCCGCCCAGGCTTTTGCCGCGGCCGCGGGCGGGAGTGAAGCCATTGTCATCGTCGCCGATAGCAGGAGGTTCTCCGGCTGGGAAGCCTGGTTGGCCAACCTGTACAACGAGAGTCCTTTCTATTTCACTCTGGTGACTATCGTTGTCATTCCTACCATGGGTCTGGTTCTGAGTAAGTTGACCGGCTTCGTCATGACCCGTATCGGGATCGATCTCCGCTCCAGAGTACTGGCGGAACACTGACACACGTCTGTTTAATTCCAGGAGATTCATTCTATGGATTGGCTATACACACTGATGCCCATTTCCGGGACCCATATTTTCTGGCCGGGCCTCATCATCCTCGGCCTGGGTGTCGGCATCATCGGCGGCTTCTTTGGCATGGGTGGCGGCTGGATGGTCACCCCGGGCCTCAACATCCTCGGCTTTCCCATGGCCTTCGCCATCGGCACCGATATCAGCCACATGGCCGGTAATTCGCTCATTGCCACCATGCGCCACGCCAAGTTCGGGAATGTGGATTACAAACTGGGGCTGATCATGACCATCGGCACGGTGTGCGGATTTGAGCCGGGCGCACAGATGATCATGTGGCTGGAGCGGATCGGAAAAGTGGACCTGGCGGTCCGCTCCGGTTACCTGGCGCTGCTGGCCCTCATTGCCTGGCTGGTTTTCGCCGACGTCTCCAAGAAGAAGAGAAAGGACCGCGAAGCCAGGGCCGCCGGCAAATCCCTGGACGCGCTCTCCACCGGTATTGAATGGCACAAGACGATTCACAAGATCAACCTCCCGCCGATGATGCACTTCAACAGGTCCGGCATTCGTTGCTCGGTCTGGCTGCCCTTCTCGGTCAGCGTCTTGACCGGCTGGCTGGCGGGTATCCTGGGCATCGGCGGCGGTTTGATCCGCTTGCCGGCGCTCATCTACCTAGTGGGCTGCCCCACCCATCTGGCCGTGGGGACGGACCTGTTCGGGGTGGTTATCTCCGCCTTATATGGTTGTGCGTCATACACATATAAGGGCCGCACCGAATTGCTGGCCGCAATGATCATGCTGGTGGGGGCCTCCATCGGCGCTCAGATCGGCTCGGTGGCCACCAAGTACGTCCGGGGCTACGGCATCCGCGTTTTCTTTGGAATCGCCGTGTTAGGGTGTGGCGTATCGATCGCCTTCAAGCTGATCGCTACAGCCAGCCCCAGCCTGAAGACCTTCTTCGACAACGCAGCCGCGATTCTGATCCTGTGTCTGGTAACCGCCCTGTCCTTGTTCATTTTCATGAAATTCCTGAACGGGGTCAAAGAAGAACTGGCCATGAAGAGAGGCCGCTGACAAAGGAGAGATGCCGATGCTGCGCAGGAAGAGATGGATGTTACTCCCGGCTATCTTGCCCTTTGCCTTGGTCCTAGGCTGCGGAGGCTTCGGCAAGGTGAACCAGGGACGCGTCATTGACTACGACCGCGAAAAGGGTCTGGTCACCTTCATTCAGGATTCGAACTATCTGGACCCCGGCCAGCCCAAGTACGATTCACTGCCGCCCGTCACGGTTCGAGTCCCCGGCGATCCCAGCGCTATGGGGCCTGTGCCCGAGGCCGGGAAACTCATGCAACTGGATACTCGGAACCGCAAGCTCGTCATCTTCGACACCGTCACCCAGGGCTTTCGCACCATTAGCTATGCCTTGACCGAAGAACACGACAACGTTCTCCGCAGTGACGCGCGGATCGCCGGGAGAAGTCTTCCTATTATTGATCGGGTCAGGAGAACCATCACCGTCTATGCCGCCGCGCAGCGCAAGTTAATCACTTTCTCCCTGCCCAATGAGTATTTTGGCAGGCCGGACGATACCTGGAAGACAGGGGACGAGATCCGCTACTACTACAAAGACCCCAGGCAGGCGCTGCGCTTTATGAATATCACCAAGACGGATACCGCGGCAGGCAAATAGGCGCTCATCATGCGATCTCGGGAGTTGGCTACGATCGGGGCGCTAGCGGCGCTGTTGCCTCCCGCCGCCTGGTTCCTTGCCCGCGCCGAAGCGGGCCGCACTCCGTCGTTGAAGCTCACACCCCCGGTCATCGAAATGGGATTGTTCTACTCCGGCGTCAAAGTGCGGATTGAAGGCACCCTGCCGCCAGGCGCCAAGGGCGTGGTGCTGATTCGCGGGGAAGGCCGTGAGGAGGTTTTCAACAAGAAGAGCAGAGTGGGGCCGATCTGGGTCAACACCGGCAAGCTCCGCGTCTCCGGAGTGCCCTCGCTGTTCCTACGCTTCTCCTCCGAGCCCCTGCGGGATTTTCTGAGCCGCGAAGCCATCGACGACAACCAGCTTGACGAAGCCGCCATCAAAAACCAGATGCGCATCGAACCCGATGGGGACCGGGACGCGATCATCGCCGGCTGGCTGACCCTGAAGAGCCAGGACGGCACTTATGCGCTCGTCCGGGACGCCGTCAAGATGGGAACCCCGGGACCGGCCGGCGTCCCTTACTGGGTCGAGTTCCAGTGGCCAAAAAAGGCGCCGCCCGCCCGCTACCAGGTCTGGGTTTATGAATGCCGCGATCGCTCGGTGATTAACGTCGTCTCTGCGCCCCTGCCCGTCGTCGAAGTGGGTTTTCCCGCCTGGCTGGCGGCCATCGCCACCCAGCGCGCCGCGGCCTACGGCCTAGCGGCTGTGCTGGCAGCGGTTCTGGCGGGCTTCGGAATCGATTTCCTGGCCGCTCTGGTGTTCGGCAGGAGACGCGCAGTGCGTCATTAGCCGGCTCCTCGCGCCTGCTACAGTGAACTCAGGGGTGGATCGCCGTGTGGTGGTGGAAGAAGAAGCTCGGAAGCTCCACCAGTTCCTCGGTGGAGAGGATCCGCCAGAAGTACGTCAACTTCCGCGAGTTGCTCTCTCTTAACAACGAGTGCCTGGAGCTGATGGCTGGGCTCCAGGAGGACCTCCAGTACATCCCCGCGCGACGCGATGTTGTCGATACCCGCGTCACCGCCATCTTCGAGAAGGCCGAAGGGGTGGTGGCTGCCCTGGAGAAGCTCGCCGGCGGCCGCTACACCGCGCTCTGGGAGGCCCTCCCGGCCCAGCGCAACGAGGTCGAGCGTTACATCGCGGCGCGCCAGGAACTGGTCACTCCCAGACTCGCCGCCCGCCTCTCGGAAGTCAATGCCGACGCCGTCTCCGAGGCGGGCGGCAAGGCGGCCCTCCTCGCGGAGGTCAAGAACAAGATCGGCCTGCCTGTCCCCGACGGCTTCGTGCTGACCACCGAAGCCTACCGCCAGTTCTGCGGCATCCCGCTGTGGACCTCGATTCGGGATGCTCTTCGGAACGCAGATCTGAACGACCTCGATGCCCTGCAAATGATTTCCGCCCGGCTCCAGGCCGCGGTCATGGAGTGTCCCATCCCGCGTGCCGTCGAGGTGGCCATCAGCGAGCGCGCCCTGGTTCTGGATCCGCACGGCCTGGGATTGGCGGTGCGTTCCAGCGCCTTAGGTGAAGGCGGACAGCGGGGCGAGACCACCTACGCGGGCCAGTTTCTCAGCCTGATCAACGTGCTGCCCAGCCAGGCCGTGGAGGCCTACCGCCGCGTGGTGGCGGCGCGCTTCAGCGAACGTGCGCTCTTCTACCGGCTGTCCACAGGGTTGCTCGAAGTGGAAAGCCCCATGGCCGTGCTGTTCCTGCCCGTCATCCGCGCCCGCGCCTCTGGCATCATGTACACCCGGGACCCCGCCGATCCCAAGAGCAAGGCGCTCTGGATTACCGCCACCCGCGGCTTGGGCCTGGAAATCGCCAGCGGGCGCATGCCCGCCGATCTGTTCGTGGTTTCGCGCAGCCGCCCCTACGACCTGCTGGAACGCAACATTGTGCGTAAGAATGAGCAACTGGTGGCCCGGGCCGGGGGTGGTCTGGCGCCGGTTGCGCTGGAGCCTGCCGAGAGCGATGCGCCCAGCCTGGAACCCGGACAGCTCAAGGTCCTGGCCCACTGGGGCGTGCGCCTCGAAGAACACTTCAAAACCCCCCAGGATGTCGAATGGGTGGTGGACCACGAGGGCAGGGCCTGGATTCTCCAGACCCGCCCGCTGGCTCTGGTGGAGACCGACCGCTCCCGCGCTAAAGCCCGGCCGCGCGGGGAGCCACTGCTCTCCGGCGGGCGCACCGTCTATCCTGGCCGAGTCTCCGGCCCTGCTTACCGCATCGAGGATCCTCACTCCATCGCCAAGACTCCCGAGGGCGCCATCGTGTTCCTGCACCGGCCTTCACCGGAGATCGTCCAGGTCTTTCCCCGCATTGGCGGTCTGGTGACCGAGTGGGGAAACGTCGCCGGCCACGCCGCCGCCCTGCTGCGGGAGTTCAAGGTTCCCTCGGTGTTTATGATGAGCGGGGCCTGCGAGCGGGTCCAGCCGGGAGACCCCGTCAGCCTCGATGCCGTCCAGGCCAAGCTCTACTCAGGAGCCTTCTGGGAGCCCCGGACGGTCCAAACCGACCGCGTCGAACGCCAGCAGGAAAGATCCACCGACCCCATCAGCCGCCGCTTGCTCACCCTTCACCTCCTGGATCCCTCCGCCGCCAACTTCCGCCCCGCCGGCTGCAAGTCCGCTCATGACGTCCTCCGCTTCTGCCATGAGCGGGCCGTGGAAGCCATGTTCGCCGTCAACGATTTCGCTCTCGAGGACGGCGCCCGCTTCACCAGGCAATTCCGCTCGCACTTGCCGTTGAATCTCTATATCCTCGACCTGGGTGGCGGGCTTGTCCTGGACAATCCCGAGGCGCTCGAGGTGACCCCCGCACAGATTGTCTCCCGGCCTTTTCAGGCCTTTTGGAAGGGCCTCAGCCATCCGGGAGTCACCTGGACCCGCGAGATGCCCGCCAGCCTGAGTGACCTGGCTTCCGTCATGGCCGGGTCATTTTATACGCAGGCCAGTTCCACGCGGGCACTGGGCGAACGGAGCTACCTCCTGGTGGCCGATGAGTACCTCAACCTCAACTCCCGCCTGGCGTATCACTTCACGCTGGTGGACGCTTGCGTTTCGGATACCCCGCCCAACAACTACATCTCCTTCCGCTTCGTAGGCGGCGGCGCCACCCGCCAGCGCAGGAACCTGCGGGCCTGTTTGATCGAGGCCTGCCTGACCCACTACGGCTTCCGCGTGGACCGCCGCGGTGACCTGGTGAACGCCTGGTACAAGAGAGCCCAGCCGAGGAGACCGAAGCTAACCTCGACATCCTGGGCCGGCTCATGGCCTGTACCGGCCAATTGGACATGTACATGACCAGCCCCCAGGTCATGAAGTGGTACCTGCGCCAGTTCCTCGAAGGCAACTACTCTTTCCGCCTGCCCGAGGACGCGCGGGAAGTGTGATTCACCTATCGGACGTAGTCCACATGCTCCGCGGCCTTCCCGGCCACCAGGATGGTCCTGGAGAGCATGTCGTGCACGCCGCCGACTTCTATGTCCTCGTGGTGATACTCCATAAGCTGCGTTAGCTGCCGCTTGCAGCTCGAGCACGCCGTGGCCACGTACTTGGCCCCGGTTTCCCGTATCTGCTCCAGTTTCTTCTTGCCGGAGACGGTCATGCGGAACTCGCGAATGTCGTCCATGGCCGAAAGGCCGCCTCCGCAGCACCAGTTCTCGGTCCGATTGGGATGCATCTCGCGGAAGTCCGCGCAGGAGGCTTTCAGGATGATCCGGGGTTCCTCCGTAATGCCGCAAGACCGGCCGAAATTGCACGGATCATGGTAGGTGACGGGCGCGGTGTTCCCGCTCTTGTGGAACTGCAAGACTTGCCCTCAATTCGCCGGCCTGTGCTAGAATTCCTTTTTGCAGTCACCGCTCAGGTTAGCCATTTCTTTCGGAGGTTGAATCGATGAGGATGCTACTGACTGGATTCATCTGCGGCATGGCGCTCGCGGGATGGACGCAGGTCCACGGGATGCAGGCTGCCGGAGGTGCGCAGCAGCCGGAACTCACGGTCCTCAAAGCGGATTTCATGCCCGGCGAGAAGACGATCTTCTATGACGATTTCACCGACATGGCCGCCGGTGACGCCCCGTCCCGCTTCAAGGTTCGCGGTCCGGCGCCCGAACTGCGTGTCGGAGGCGCCATTCGCCAATTGACAGCGGTGCAGACCGGGTCACTCTTCCCGAACATCACCAGCCTGCCGAAGAACTTCACCTACGAAGCGGAGGTCCAGTTCGAGAACCTCAGCAACGCACGTACGGCTCTGATTCTCTACTCCAGCCAGAAGGAGATCCTCATCTGGTGGATCTATGCGGGCCCGAAGCAGACCCAGATCGTCGTGGCCGTGAAGAACCACACCGAGGAACTGGCGCGCAAGAATGTTGCGGTCAACTGGAGCCAGCCGGCGAAGATCGCCCTGTGGGTGCAGAACGGGCGCGTCCGCGCATTCATCAACGGGGAGAAGCACGTCGACGCCAACCAGGTGGAACTGCCGGAGATCAACAGGGTCGAGATCCTGAGCCTCATCGCCGGCGGCGCGAATCAGGCGGTCGGTTACCGCAGCGTGCGATTCGCCGAGTCCACTCCGGACTTCAGCCAGGTCATCTCCGCCTCCGGCCGCTACGTCTCGCACGGCATTCTGTTTGACACCGGCAGCGACCGGCTGAAGCCGGAATCGGCGGCGGTCATTCAATCCATCGCTCGCGGTGTGCAGGCCAGCCCGGGTTTGAAGCTGCTCATCGAGGGCCACACCGATTCGGTCGGCAACGCCGATCAGAACCTGGACCTCTCCCGGCGCCGCGCCGAAGCCGTCAAAGCCGTCCTGATCTCCCAATTCAAGGTGGACGCCTCCCGGCTCACCACCGCCGGTCTCGGCGCGACCAAGCCGATCGACAACAACGATACACCGCAGGGCCGAAGCCAGAACCGCCGGGTAGAGTTCGTGAAGCAATAGCACGGGAGCCAGGGAGGTCATCCCGGGTTCTTCTTTTTCACCACGGACGTCTACTCGCGGGTCAGCGCGGCGCTCGCCGCCTTCCGGTCCGTCTTATGCAGCGCCTCCCACACACGCAGCGCGCTGGCGTCTCCGGATTCTGCGAGTGCGGGACGGTCCAGATCGAGGTCGCCCGCGTACCGGAACCTCAGCGTGATCAGTTGAAAGGCCGTCCGCGGCAGCGCCGGGGCGTACCACTGCGGGTTCGCCTTCACCACCGGCACCCCGTAACTGCTCCCCGCGGCCGGCAGCGGGGGGCCCGTCTGGTCCTGCGCCTGCGGGAAATGCCGCGCTGGCATCCGCCGCTCTTCCGCCGTCATCTTTGCCAGCGTCTCCCTGTGCCGCTCCACCACCTGTGCGAAGAGCGCCACGCCCGGACTCCCCGCCGCCTTCTTCTGCCAGATCCGCATCCAGATATTCGCGTATTCCTCCCGGGTTACCGGCACCCACGGCGGCACGGTGCTCCGCGTCAGCACCAGGATTTCATCTCCGCTCGTTGTCCGGTACACCGGGAACCCGTTCAACTCGCCTGTCCGCCTCGGCCCGTAGCTCAGCTTGGGCTGGGCCCCAGCCAAGCCCATCGGATCGAGTCCCCCGTCCGGAACGTTCCCGGTCACGTTAATCTCCAACGTCGTCTCGATCATCCGCCCCGGCTGCCGGGTGTGGCCGTCCCGCCGGGCTCGGCCCTCATCCACCCCGTCACCTCCACACCCAGCGGGGGGTGGAACACCGGCCCTGCCAGCAGCAGCTCCCGCAGCCTCCCCAGATTGCGTTGGACGGCGTCCCTCTCAAGAGCCCCGGCCCCGTGGTGGTTATCTCCCCGTCGAGTCGTGAAGACGGTTCGGGTGCAAAACGCCAACCGCGTCGCCGTCCGAAAGCAAAACGGCCAGCCCATCACAGAAAAACAGCCGGCCCCCATCGTGAGCACCAACTTCTATGCGACGAATGTGGATCTGGGCGCGATTCCGCCGCAGTTCATCCATCAACTCGGTCGCAGCCGTTGGGTCATCGACGCGCAGGCCTTCCAAACCATCACCACGGACTGCCACCTGAAGCAGCCCTCTATTCATCAAAGTCAAAGCCGTGCCCTCGTGGTGCTCACCATGGTCCGGGTACTGGCCTACACCCTGCCGATGGTGTTCTACTTCCGCCAGGTGCGCAGCCATGCGCGCACGCCCCCGCCCAGCTTTTGCCAGATGGCGCGGCAGTTCGGCTAGGCGTTTCTCGCGCTGCGGTTCGATTCCAGATGAGATCCTTCCGCCGCTCTCCGCTCGCGCCGCTGTCCACTTGCTGCTCCATATCCGGTGCCCACCGCTGGCGCCGTGCCCCCCCATTCCCCTCGCCGGCTTCATCAACCCGCCGCGGGGCCGGAACCTAGGTCCTACAAGCGAAAACCGCCTTTGCAAGCCCTCTGACTGGCCCTCCAGCGCAAAACTCCATGCCGCCCTTGCGGTTATCGCGCCACCATACACCGCCTTGCGAAATC
This sequence comes from uncultured Acidobacteriota bacterium, assembly GCA_963725415.1. GTDB lineage: Bacteria > Acidobacteriota > Terriglobia > Bryobacterales > Bryobacteraceae > CAVRZY01. The sequence continues at coordinate 25,509 of CAVRZY010000138.1, forward strand.
ACTGGGCGAAGGTGAAGGAGATCGCGGATGTCGCGGCCGGCGAGATCGACGACGACGAGGATCTCGGCGGAAAGGAGGGCTAAGCCCGTCGATCCCGCAAAAAGGCGCTCTTCCGGGTTATTAGTGGGAGGCCGGAGCGGGGCCCAAAGCGATCGAGGAGGCTGCCTCTGCCTGGCCAGGGATGTCCCGACCCGGTGGAACTTGGATCGGCGCATGGGGCTGGATTCGCGACTTCCCACTTGTGAATCCCAAGTCCCTGCCCCGCATCGTCGGCGAGCGTGAGCTGTTTTCGGCAGCCAGTTGCCTTTGTTTTCTGTGAGTTGCACGAACTGCTAGGTTCCGCCCCTCGTCGGGGCGAGTCATCATCGAAACCTCCGCGCAAAGCATCGCTGCTTCACGGGGGAAGGTCCGAACGAGCTGGGAGCAGCCCGCAAGCCTCAGAGATCCGAGGTAGTTCAGCTCCGCCGCCTCTGCCGCCCGCCCCGGTCACCCACTACAAACCGGGAATTCCCTCTTTTCGACGTGCCCCTCGTAGAGCTCGTCCACCGCTGCCTCGCCTGCACGAACCTGATCAAGAGTCCTCAGTCGGGAGTACGTCGGCGGACGCGTCGGGTGTGCCGATGGCACGACAAGCCGACGGCGAAGCGCTCAAGCCGCGGCCTAGTACCCCCAGTACGGTACTCTGCAGTGTCAAACACGAAGGAAACCTCCTTGACGAATCCAGGCCGATGCGTGTAGACTAGGCGCATCCAGTGGAAGTGATGCGCTGCGGAGGGCGAACAGAGTGAAAAAGCTGACTACCGCGCTGTTGCCAGTGCTTCTCCTGTTGTTGATTGTTCAAGCGAGAGCGGGGGTCGTCACGTCCCTGCCTTCAGGGACAGTTGTTCCCATGCCGGCGATTGACTATATCGGGCCGGGCCCACAGGCCTTCGGTGGGGGAATCACGTGGAGCTCGACAAATGCCATCAACCAAGGGGGCTCCGCGTTTGGTTATACCGGGGGCTATGGCTTTGGCGGCAATGGTTATTGGGACGGGAGCCTGGGACCGATGGCGGGCCTCAACGACTCCTTCGCTGCCTATGGTGTTACCGATACCATGACCTTCGCGTTTCCGGCGCCGGTTGCCGGCGTTGGCGGATTCCTGAATTACGTTCCATACGGCTCGACCCCGACCACGATTGCCGTCTATGATTCCGCCCATACATTGATCGAGTCTTTCAACCTGACCTTCCTCACAGGGGGAGGCTACAATACGGGCGCCTTCTATGGATTTCTGGAAGCCAGCCCGATTATCAGCTACTTTACGCTGACAGATAACTACGTTGGAATAACGAATCTCACGGTTCAGGGATCGGTGTCGGCGGTTCCCGAACCCAATAGCCTGCTCCTGCTGGGCAGCGGCGCGCTGGTCCTGATTGGCGCCTTGCGCCGCAAACGGCCCGCTTAATTCTTTGGCAGCAGACCGAGAAGCCGCCGGGTGGCGACAGAGTAAGGTTTAGATCGCTTTTCGGATCCGCTCCGTGGCGGTCGACACTCCTGATCTTGGCCAGCGCGCTTGTGGTGTATAGAGACGCAGCGAAACAGAAGACTCGCTCGACTCCTATCCGCCAGCCATTTCACTAGTCGTAGCCCCTCGGCCCGTTCAGTGATCTGAATCTGAACGGTGTCGACGCTTGCTCGCCGTCGGCATCATTCCTGCAAATCTTAACCAGCTCTTGACTTCGATAAGTGGCAGAGGCCTGTCCTGCCCACCGACCCTGAACTGGATCTTCGCGGCAGATTGGTTCGGAGCCTCGGCGCCCTGCGCGAGATGCTCCCGGGCTCCTTTGTAGAACGGTCCCGCAAGTGCGGCAAGCCCAACTGCCGCTGCGCCGACGGCGAGAAACTGCATTCCGAGTTTGTCCTGTCCGTGCTTATCGAGGGCAAACCCAAGACCTTTCATATCCCCGTCCAACTCGCCAGCGAGGTGCGCTCCAAGGTCGAACTGCGAAAACGCTTCGAGGAAGCCGCCGCCCGGATTGCCCACCTCAACCTGCGCCGTTTTCTTCGCCCGAAGGAGCGCCGGTAAGCGTTGCGCCGCCATCAGTTCGAAACCTATCTCGACAAGGTCTTCGACTGGACTGCGTCGGTGGCCAGCATGGCGGA
>CAVRZY010000139.1:0-7722 GCA_963725415.1 uncultured Acidobacteriota bacterium
GCGCGCAAAGGCCAAATTGCCGGCCTGGAATCCATCCACTTCGACTGTTTCCCCAGCGGGCACACGGAGCTGACCCTGCTGGCCTGGTGGAGCAGCCGTCGCATCTCGAAGGGACTGTTCGGGGTGTTCTCCGTCTACACAGTGTGCATGATTTTTGCCACCGTCTACCTGCGGTATCATTACACGATTGACCTGTTTGCCGGCGCCGGCGTGGCCCTGGCGCTACTGGTGGCTGCGCCGCGAATCTACGGGAAGAGGCGATTGCTTGGCTGAGATGGAAGTGGTTCCAGTCCGAGACCGCAAGGCGCTGCGCCGATTCCTGGCCTGGCCGTATTGGCTGTATCGCAACGACCCCTATTGGGTAGCGCCGCTGTGGATGGCCCAGAAGCAACTGTTGGATACCCGCCGGCACCCCTTCTACGCGCATGCCGAGATGGAGTGTTTTCTGGCCCTGGGAGGCGGTCGGATTTTGGGCCGGATCGCGGCCATCCTGGACCGCAGTTTCAACGACTTCCAGCACGAGCAGGCCGGATTCTTCGGTTTCTTTGAAAGCGTCAGGGATGCAGGCGTGGCCGGGGCCCTGTTGGCTGCCGCCCGCGACTGGCTGCTGGAGCGGGGCGCCCGCGTCATCCGGGGGCCCATGAACCCGTCCACCAACTACGAATGCGGATTGCTGGTAGACGGCTTCGACTCCAGCCCCTGCGTCATGATGCCTTACAACCCGCGCTACTACGCCGAATTGATCGAACAGGCGGGTCTTCGGAAGGCCAAAGACCTCTACGCCTACGACCTTACCGATCCCGGGGTCGCTGTCGAAAAGGTCGAGCGCATAGCCGATCGCGCGCTCCAGGCCAATCGCTTCCGCATCCGCCCCATTCGCCTGGAGGCTTTTGAATCCGAGCTGGGGATCGTCTGGCAGATCTACAACTCGGCCTGGAGCCGCAACTGGGGCTTTTCGCCCATGTCCCGAGATGAAATCTCTTTCATGGCCCGCGACATGAAGCCCATTCTGGTTCCGGACCTGGTGCTGATCGGCGAGGTGGATGGCCGCCCGGTGGGCTTTGCCCTGGCCCTTCCGGACATCAATGAGGCGCTCAAGCGCGCCAAGGGCCATTTATTTCCCTTCGGCTTGCTGAAAATTTTGTACTATAAACAGTTCATACGTCGATTTCGAGTGATCACGCTGGGCGTGCAGGAGGAGTACCGAACGGCCGGCGTGGCGGCCGGCTTGTACGCCACTCTGATCCGGCGCGGCCGCCAACTCGGTTACAACCGTTGCGAAGTGTCGTGGGTTCTGGATGATAATGTGCTAATGCAGCGTTCTGCGGAGGCACTCGGAGCTAGGCGGTACAAAACTTATCGAGTCTACGAATGGAACTGAAAGACATGTCTACCGCAACTGCTTCATCACTCGCCCCTGGCGAGGCCAAGGCTGGCCGCTCGAAGGATTTGTTAGAGAAGTGCCGCAATTATGGCCGTAATCTGGGCGGTCAGTTTGTGCGCCCCTGCGACGCGCAGGCGGCCGGCATCTATGTGTATTTCGAGGTGTTCAGCGGACACGAAGGCTGCGGTCCGGGCGAAATCTGGATGGGCGATCGCAAGATCCTCATGTTCGGCTCCAACGACTACCTGGACCTGATCACCCATCCCAAGGTCAAGGAGGCGGCCGCCGAGGCGGTCCGCAAGTACGGAACCGGCTGTAGCGGGTCGCGCCTGCTGAACGGGACGCTGGACCTGCACGTGCGGCTGGAAGCCGAACTGGCCGCCCTGGTCCAAAAAGAAGACGCCATGACCTTCGGCACCGGCTTCCAGACCAACTACGCGGCTCTGGCCGGCCTGACCGAGAAGGGCGACGTGCTGGTGTGCGACCACAACCTGCATGCCAGCCTGGTGGACGGGGCCTTGCGCTCCTCGGCCCGCATCGTGCGCTTCCGTCACAATGACCTGGGGCACCTGGAGAGCTGCCTGCTGGCTTGCGCGCCGGAAGAAAGAGTCCTGATCGTCTCCGAGAGCGTATTCAGCATGGAGGGGGACATGGCCGACCTGGCGGGCACGGCCGAGCTGGCGCGGCGTTACCAGGCCCGCCTGTACGTGGATGAAGCCCACGGAATCGGCGCTTTTGGACCAACCGGCGCGGGCGTGGCCGAACACCTGGGCGTGCTGGATGAAGTGGACATTGTGATGGGCACCTTCAGCAAGTCCCTGGCTTCGGTGGGCGGCTTTGTCGCTTCTTCCAAACCGGTGATCGAATATCTGAAGCACACCGCCCGCCCCTTCGTGTTCTCGGCCAGCCTGCCGCCGGCCTCGGTGGCCGCGGTCCTGGCGGCCCTCGAGGTCATGCGCGAGGAGCCGGAACGGCGCCAGAGGATGCACAGCGTGGCCGAGCATCTGCGCCAGGAACTCCGCTCGCGGGGGTACTGGACTCTGGACGGGGGGACGCCCATCGTGCCCATCATTATTCCCAACGCCATCGACCTGTTGCGGCTGTGTCGGGCGCTGATGGAAGAGGGCATCTACGCCAACCCGGTGTTGCGCCCCGCGGCCCGGCACAACCTGCTGCGCATTACCTGCACCGCGGCCCACACCGAGGCCCACGTGGATCGCCTGCTGGAATCCCTCGCTCGGGTGTCCGGGTACCTGGATATCGATCTGCTGTCGGCCCCAAGCGCGTCTGCCGAGGAGTAGGCGGCCAGGCCGTCGTGGACTACTAAGGAATTGACGATTGACTCATTGAGAATTGACTCATTGATGATTGACTCATTGACGATTGACTCATTGACGATTGACTCATTGACGATTGAGGATTGGGGCGTCCTGCTGCGCCAGGCACAGCAATCGTCAATTCCCCCGGCATAGCCGCTCGGCCCGCCTGAGGGCGCTGCTTCTACTGTTTGGAGGCGGCCACTTCGAGTACCGCGGTCCAGAGGAACTCGAGCATTTCTTCGAGCGAGCCTTCGGGAATGCGCTCGTCATCGGTGTGGGCGCTGCCGACTTCGCGGTCTTTCTCGTCCACGATCGGGCCAAAACCGTAGGCCTGGACGCCGCGGGCGCGCAACTGGGCCATGTCGGTAGCGCCGGTGAGCATGGAGGGCAGGGTAACGGCGCTGGGGAACAAGCGCTGCTGGGCGGTTTCCAGGGCACGGAACATATCGGTGTCGATGCGCGAGGCGGCGCCCGCCGGGCGGCCCTTGCGTTCCGTCGGCACAACTTCCACGTTGGGGTCGGCGATAATCCGCCGCAGCTCCGCGCAGATTTTCTCCATGTCCTCATCGGGTAGCGCGCGCACGTCCAGATAGGCGTCCGCCTCGGAGGGAATGACGTTGGAGCGGAAGCCCGCCCGGATGAGAGTGGGGCTGATGGAGGTGCGCAGGACCGAATAATGAAACGGGTCGTGCTCGGCAAAGTAACGCTCGATTTCCGGGGCCTGCGCGGGATCCAGAATGTGGGTGTAGCGGTAGGCCTCCTCGGGCGCGCTCACGGCGGCCAGGCGCTCGAAGTAGGCGCGGGTCGTGTCGTTAAGCCGCATCGGGGGCTGCCAGGCGCCGACTTTGGCCACGGCCGCAGCCAGGCGAACCACCGCGTTGTCCAGCCTGGGCACCGAAGCGTGCCCGGCCGTGCCGTGAGCAATCAGCCGCACCGGGCGGGGGATCTTCTCGGTGGTCGAAATGACGACCCGCCGCGCGGTTCCATCGCGGGAGAAAATCGAGCCGCCCTCGGCCAGCGCGTATTCGGCTTCGATCTCCTTCCAGTGCCGGTCCACCAGGAAGTCGATCCCCACGCGTGTGCTGCCTTCCTCTCCCGCTTCGGCCAGGAAGATCACGTCGCGGTCGAGCTTCACGTTCAGGCGTTTCAGCAGCAGCATCAGCATCAGCCCGGCCGCCACGTGGGGCTTGTCATCGCGGGCCCCGCGTGCGTAGATGTAGCCGCCCTTGCGGATGGCGGCGAACGGATCCACGGACCATCTGGCTTTCTGTACGCCTACCACATCGGTGTGGCCCATGATGAGCACGGGCCGCTTGGAGCCGTTCCCCGGCAGCCTGGCCAGGAGGTTGGCGCGCGTGGGATCGAGCGCCAGGATGCGGCTCAAGATGTCCTCCCGCTCCAGCACTTTCAGCAGGTAGAGCGCGGCCTTGGTTTCGTTCCCCGGCGGATCGCTGGTGTCGATGCGCAGTAGCGCCAAAAAGTGCTCGACGGCCTCCGGCCCCACTTTGCCCCAATCGACACGGTACTTTTCAGCCGCCGGCAACTGCGCGGCGGCCAGCATCATCCAGATCGCTATGACGAATCGGCGCATCGTCGTTCCCCCTCACTTCTCTGGGACAAACCCATGGTAGCATCCCGACACGTTGGGGCTTTGATTGCTTTTAGCCTCAATACTGTTCAGTTAAGGCGGCAAAACGCTGGGACAGACAGCCAATTTCCAAAAGCAGGAAATTGGTGTCGGTTGGCATGGTCGGATCGCCCACCGAAGGGGATGAAAATCGGGGACAGGCAACGGCGTCCACGCGCAAACAACGCTTGGGACGCCGTTGCCAGTCCCCGATTTTCGAGGGAGTCCCCGAATTGCAGGCGCGTCGATGAACCGGGGCAGAGAGCAGGACCGAGACTTTGAAGTTTCTGGAGAGAATGGCCGAGCCGGTGGCGCTATCCGGGCGGCCGCGGTCCGGAAATGTTGGAGTGGTTTTGTCGAGGATCTTCGAGGTAAGAAGCTATGATAAGGGCCGCCCGGTGCGCCGCACTCCCTACCCGGTGCAGGCCGTGCGCTTCGGCAAGAACCTCACCCTGGTGGCACTGGGCGGGGAGGTGGTAGTGGACTACGTGCTGCGCGCCAAGCGCGACTTCAACGCCGCCAAAGAGCCGCTGGTGGTGGCGGGCTATTCCAACGACGTGACCAGCCCGGCCCGCTGGCCGAGGACGTCGAAGAACGGGTCTTCTCCGCCATCCGCAATGTCTTGAAGAGGGTGGGGCGAGGGGGGCGCCGGTAGGTAGACACGCTTGGGACGCCGAAGCCAGTCTCCGATTTTCGAGAGATGACTCGGGCAGATCCGTAACCTGAATCCCGGCCGCAGCGCCTGCCACAGTGATGAGTCGACGGTTTCGGTGAGCCCCGAAGGGCGACCGGGGGTGTGTGTGCGATCTTGGATCCTTTTCCTGCTTGAGCTTTGCTGGTTGGTTGGCGCGGTTCTGGCCCAAAGAGCAGAGCTGCGGACCGTTCAGACGGTTCAGATGCCCGGGCAGATTGACGGCAACAGTCCAGCCTTCTGGCGGGACGGCCAGTTCCACCTTCTCAGTTCGACAGGAGTCCCGACGATCCGAGTTGGCACGGACCAGTTCTCGATGTACGAACCAGAAGAGATCACGGTGGATCGCGGCAATCACTATCCGATGTGGATCGAAGCCGCCTGGGTGGACGGCGATGGGACCGTGTACGGCTGGTATCACCACGAACCCGGCGGGGTCTGCAAGGGCGTGGCGCTGAGTGCGCCGCAAATCGGCGCGGTGGTCTCCTATGACGGCGGAAACACCTTCTATGATCAGGGCATCATCCTGGCATCGGGGGACCCTGTGGACTGCAACGCGAAGAACGGTTTTTTTGCCGGCGGCCATGGCGATTTCTCGGTGATCACCGATCGGGACCAGAAGTACTTCTACTTTTTCTTCACCAATTACGGGGGAGAGGTTGCCGGTCAGGGGGTGGCTGTGGCCCGGTTGGCCATGGAAGATCGAATCAACCCGGTGGGCGCGCTCCAGAAGTACTTTGACGGCAGTTGGGCGGAACCCGGCCTTGGGGGGCGCGTGACGCCGGTGTTTCCGGCTGCGGTGAGTTGGCAGCGCTCCGACACCAACTCGTTCTGGGGGCCATCCATCCACTGGAACACGCACCTGGAGACCTACGTGGTGCTGCTCAACCACGCCTGCTGCAAGCCAAATTGGCCCCAGGAAGGAATCTACATCAGCTTCAACCCGGATGTGAGCAATCCGGCTGGATGGGGCCGGCCGGAGAAGATCCTGCAGAATATAGGCTATTCGCCAGGCTACTACCCGCAGGTTTTGGGCACGGGTCCGGGAGAAACGGACACGTTGGCGGGAGCGGTGGCGCGGTTGTATGTGCATGGCCGGTCGAATTGGGAAATCAGTTTCAGCAAAGTCAGTGCTCCCGAGCCGGACCCGGACCCGGAACCAGAACCGCCGCCACCACCCGAACCAGAACCCTGAGCCAGCAGCACAGGAACAGCCCACTGCGATCCAGACAGTGGGAATGACACGCTGCAAAAAGCGGAAAATCGGGGACAGGCTCCCGTGAGGCTGCGCCTCAGCCGCCGGGATGCAAAGGCTGCCGACGACGGCTTCAACGAAGAATCAGCAACTTGCGGGGCCATTTTGACACAGGCAGGAATGCCTGTGCCACGTGGCACAGACATCCTTAGGAGCCGTCTAGAAATAACTGTATCAACTGGAGCAGCTCTTTGGGAGGATGGTATAGTTCCACTCTCCGTGAAAGTCGTGGCGCTGAAGATTGATCTCTTCCATCTGCTTGTCTGACACCTTGATACCCTTTGGATAGAGATTCTTGTCCAGCGCGCTCTTCACCCGCAGACCGGTTTGGGTGGTCGTCGCGGCGATCAGATTGACGATCACTTCGTGGCTGACAAGCGGCTTGCCACGCCAGTTTTGCGTGATGTGGCAGAACAGGCGATGCTCGATCTTGTTCCACTTGCTGGTGCCCGGCGGAAAATGGCAGACGTGATCGCCAGGCCCAGTCTCGTCGGCCAGCTTCTGCAGTCGCACCTTCCACAGGCGCACGCGCGACGCCGTTGCTGCCGCCGCCGTCGGCCGTGATCAGCAGCTCGCTTGGCGCCGGGATAGCGCGGCTGGCCCATCTTCTGCCACCAGCGCCGGATGCTGTCGACCGCAAACGCCGCCGTGTCGTGGTCGATGCCCACGCTGACCCAGCCCTCGTTGTGCGTCGAGTCGTAGACGCCGTAGGGAGTCGCCTTGCCCAGCTCGGGATCGAGGAAGTCGTGCACCCGCACCTTCTCGGGCTCGCCCTGCGGCCGCCATTCCCGCCCGCCATTCTTGAAGTCGCCCGACCAGTTCCTTCTTCTTCGTGTCCACCGAGATCGACCGGCTGCCCGCGCTGCTGGAACGCGCTGCACCTGCGCGTTGATGTGCTCGAACTGGGCGTTGCGATCCGGGTGCGCCGTCCCCTCCCGCGTCTTGCGGTTGGCCTGCAAGCTGTACTCCATGGCATGCAGCAGATCAGCCACGATCTGATGGCTGACACGGTGCCCCTGCTGCTTCAGCTCCTCCGCCAAGTTCCGAACGCTCTTGCACGTCCAGCGCAACGGCGATTCCGGATCTCCTCGGCTCGTCGGCTCCACCAACCGCTCCAACTCCGTGGGCAACGTGGGGTCCTTGTTGACCGTCTTTTTGCGTCCCCCTCCTGGTTTGCGGACGCGCTGGCGCAGGGCCGACCCCTTGGGCGGCAAGGAAGACTGGCGCAGCTCCTGGATGCCGGTGGCAATCGCACGGCGGGAAACGCCGGTCGCCCGGGACACGCTCGAAACTCCCCCATAACCGATCACTTCGCTCTCCGCGGCCGCCACCAACCGGCGTAGCCGTTCGTCGAGGAACGCCGAGAGGAAATCGAATCTTCGCCGAATGCCCGCCTCGTCTGCCACCAGAGACAGTATACATCAAAACCTGAACAACTTGATACAC
>CAVRZY010000140.1:0-14131 GCA_963725415.1 uncultured Acidobacteriota bacterium
GGTCGCAAGGTCCGCACCAGCATGGAAATCCTCGACCACCTCTCGCTGTCCTTCGAGTTTCCCAACGGCATCCACGTCAACTTTGAAGCCAATCAGATGAGCCGCCCGGATTCGGCCGGGTCGGCGAAGAGTTCACCGGCGCCAAGGGCGTGCTGGCCACCTCCCGAGGCCGAATGGTGCATTACAAGGGACCTAAGGACACCGAAACCCTCGAGTCCAAGCGGGATATCACCTTCGACGGCATCGAAGCCTTTCTGGGCCGCATCCTCAGCGGGGATATCGAAAACGTCGCCGAGCGCTCCGCCCGCAGCACCATGATCGCCATTCTCGGCCGCACCGCGCTCTACACCGGCAAGGAAGCCACCTGGAAGGGCTTGTTCGCCGGAATCTAGAGGCCTGATGCTGGCGCCGCACGGCAACATCCGTCTGATCGCCATTGGCGCGCATCCCGACGACTGCGAGTACTACGCCGGTGGCACTGCCGCTCTCTTTGCCGGCCTCGGCCACGCGGTGAAGTTTGTTTCCCTGACCAATGGCGATGCCGGGCATCACGCCGAAGGTGGAGGCGCGCTGGCCAGACGCCGGCGCGCCGAATCCGTCGAGGCCGGCCGGCGCCTTGGCATCACTGAATACGAAACGCTCGATCACCATGACGGCGAACTGCTGCCCACCCTGGAGGCGCGCCACCAAGTCATTCGCCTCATCCGGCAGTGGCAGCCCGACATCGTCCTGACGCACCGGCCCAACGATTACCACCCCGACCACCGCTACACCGGCGTGCTCGTCGAAGACGCCGCCTTCCTGGTGACCGTGCCCAACGCTTGCCCCGATACGCCACCCCTCCCCAGCAGCCCGGTCTTCCTCTACTTCCAGGACCAGTTCCAAAAGCCGGCGCCCTTTCGTCCCGACATCGCTGTCGCCATCGACGGCGTCTGGGAGAAAAAACTGGACGCGCTCGACGCCCACGTCTCCCAGTTCTACGAGTGGCTGCCCTGGCTGGACGGCCGGCTCAGCGAAGTTCCCAAAGATCCTGCCGAGCGCAGGAAATGGCTGGCCCGCACGCGCACCCCGGAACTCACCCCAGCCGTCCGCGCCGCGCTCGAAAAATGCTATGGCTCCGAGACAGCGGCACAGTTCCATCACGCCGAGGCCTTCGAGGTCTGCGAATACGGCCGCCAGCCCAACCAAGCCGATCTACACCAACTGTTTCCGATGGTGAAGTAATACCTTGAATCCCTCCGATCAGCTTCGTACCCTGCCCTCCGTAGACGAGGTTCTGTCCCGCCTTGAACACCTCCTGGGTCCGTTCCCCCGCAAGCTGGTGGTGGCCGAGATCCGCCGGGTTCTCGATCAGGCCCGCGCGGAGATCCGCTCCGGCGGGCAAGCCAGCGAACTCTCGGTCGAGACGCGAGTCGAGCAGGTTCTGGCGGCGCTCCTCCGCCCTTCCCTGAAACGTGTCATCAACGCCACCGGCGTGGTTCTGCATACCAACCTGGGCCGCGCCCCGCTGGCTTCGTTCACTCCCATCCTCGGCTACTCGGACGTGGAATACGACCTGGCCGCGGGACAGCGGGGCAAACGCGACGTGCATGCCGCCCCGCTGCTCGAGCGCCTGCTCGGCAGGCCCGCCATTGCCGTCAACAACAACGCCGCGGCCGTCCTCCTGGCCCTGCACGAGTTGGCCGCCGGCCACGAAGTCATCGTCTCTCGCGGGGAGCTGATCGAGATCGGCGACGCCTTTCGCATCCCCGAAATCATGGCCCACTCGGGCGCCATCCTCTGCGAAGTCGGAACCACCAACCGCACCCACATCGACGACTACCGCGCCGCCATCACCGACCGCACGCGCCTCTTGCTCCGCGTCCACCCCAGCAACTTTCGCATCCAGGGATTCACCGCCCGGCCCCAATTGAAAGAGCTGGTCGCCCTGGGGAAAGAGAAAGGCATCCCTGTCTACGAGGACCTGGGTAGCGGCTGCGTGACCGACCTGCGCGAATTCGGCCTCGATGAGCCCCTGGTCTCCGAAAGCTTCAAGGCGGGCGTGGACCTCGTCTCCTTCAGCGGAGATAAGCTGCTCGCTGGACCGCAGGCCGGAATCCTGGCCGGAAATCCCGAATTGGTCGCCCGCCTGCGTCGCAGCCCCATGTACCGCGCCTTGCGTCTGGACAAGCTGATCTACCAGGCTCTGGAGACCACGCTCCGCCACTTGCTGCTGGAACGCTGGGATCAGCTCCCCGCCCTGCGCATGATTCGTCAAAGCCCCGAGGAGATTCGCGCCCGCGCCGAACGGCTCCTCACCAAAACCCCCGGCCTGCGCGCCCAGCTCACGCCGGGGCACTCCCTGATTGGCGGCGGCTCCACCCCCGAGCAGTCCTTGCCCACCTGCTTGATCGCCATCGCTTCCGAAGATCTCCCGGCGCTCGAGCAGCGCCTGCGGTCCCTCCACCCGCCCGTCATCGCCCGCATCGAACAGGACCGCTTGCTGCTGGATCTTCGGACCGTGTTTCCGGAAGAGGAAGACGAGCTGGCCGCGGCTCTTCAGGCCCTTTCCTGATACGTCCCCTCGGCCGTGCTCACGCGGATTTTCTCCCCCGGGTTGATGAACGGCGGGACCTGCACCACCAGCCCGCTCTCCAGCTTGGCCGGCTTGGTAACGTTGGACACCGATGCCCCCTTCAGCCCCGGTTCGGTCTCCACCACTTTCAGGTCCACAGTGGCCGGCAGCTCCACGCTGATCGGCCGTCCGTCATAGAACTCCACCTTCACCGCGAGCTGCGGAACCAGATACTGAATGGCGTCTCCGAGCACCTCCTTCGTCAGGTGTACCTGCTCGAAGTTCTCGGTGTTCATGAAGTAGTAGAAGTCGCCCTCGTCGTACAGGAATTCCATCTGGTGTTCTTCCAGCGCCGCGCGCTCCACGCGGTCTTCCGAAGAGAAACGGTGCTCGATCATGCCGCCGCTGCGGAGGTTCCGCATCTTGGCCTGCACGAACCCCCTCAGGTTTCCCGGCGTGCGATGGAACACGCTGAAGATCGAGAACAGCTCGTTGTTGAACTTGATGACCATGCCCGGACGAAGCTGCGTGGAAGAAATCATGGCCGCAATCGCAATCTTAACAAAAGGAATACGGGCCGTGGGGATGAGCGCGTAATTCGGGGACAGGCGACGAATTCTGCTTCCTGAATTCGTTGCCTGTACCCGAATTACTCTCCCAAAACGCCCCCCAGCTCCCTGGCCAGCCGTTCGATATCCTCTTCGTTGTTGTAGAAGTGGGTCGAGACGCGCAGGTTGTTGTGGCGGGCCGAGATCAGCACCCGGCGCGCCTTCATCTCCCGGGCTATCCACGAAGCGTCCCGCCCCTCGAAACGCGCAGCCACGATCGGGGAGTTGAAATACGGCGATTCCTCCCCCGGCAAGCGCGCCCCCAGCCGCCGCAGGCTGGCGCGCGCGCATTCGGCCAGTTCCAAATCGCGCCGCTCGATCGCCTCCGGCCCGATTTCCAGGATCATCTCCAGGGAAGCCTGCATGCCGTACAGCACCGCGAAAGTCAACATGCCGCCCTCGTACTTCTCGGCCTCGCTGGCGAACTCCGGTGCGCCGTGGTGCAAGTTATCCACCGAGCGCCAGTCGCGATGGCTCCGCCAGCCGATCACGTTGGGCTGGAGCCGCTCGCGCAAGGAAGGCTGCACATACATGAACCCCGCGCCGTTAGGCGACAGCAGCCATTTGTAGGCGTGCACGGCGTACATGTCCACTGGGATCTCGTCCACGTCGAAGGTCAGCGCGCCCAGGCTCTGTGTCCCGTCTACGTAAAGCAGGATGTCGCGCTCCCGCAGGCACTGCCCGATCTCCACCAGGGGCGGGCGAAAGCCGTTGGTGTAGTTGACCTCGCTGATCGCCACCAGCCGGGTGCGCGGAGTCACGGCCTGGTGGAATCCCTCCCACGGCGTCTCCACGAACTCGATGCCGTGCCGCCGGCACAGCGCCGGGTAGTAGAGATTGTTGGGGAATTCGTCCTCCAGCGTCACGATGCGGTCACCGGGCCGCCAGTCGATGCCCCCGATCAGCAGCGACAGCGCCGTGGCGGCGTTCGGAACGAAGGCGATGTCGGAGGGCTGGCAGTGGATCAGTCGCGCCACCAGGCCCCGGATGCGGTTCGCATCCTCGAACCACGTCAGAAAGTCCGAGCACGCCAGTTCGTCCCGGTGCGCCAAGTGGCGCGCCATGGCTTCGGTGGCCCGCCTGGGAAGCTGGCCGAAGGTGGCGGTATTCAGGTAGGTCCATCCCGCTACAGCCGGGAACTCGGCGCGAATCTTTTCCCAATCAACCGCCATGGGGAGTTGCGCCCTGGACTTTCTCCCACACGAACCGCGCCGCCTCCGCCACCGGAACGTCCCAGGACTGCTTACCACGGCGTTCGAGCACTTCCACCCTGCCCTGCGCCAGCTTCTTGCCCACCGTGATGCGGAACGGGACCCCGATCAGGTCGGCATCCTTGAACTTCACCCCGGGGCGCTCGTCGCGATCGTCCAGCAGAACCTCCAGGCCCGCCGACCGGCAGCTCCGGCGAAGCTCCTCGGCCGCGCTCATCTGCGCCGCGTCGGAGTTGTTCACCGGCGTGATGATGACGTGGAAGGGCGCGATGGAGACCGGCAATGCCATGCCGTCAGCGTCGCTATACAGCTCCACCGCCGCGCTCAGGATGCGCTCCATGCCGATCCCGTAGGAGCCCATGATGGGCGTGATTTCCTGGCCCTCGGCGTTCAACACCCGCAGCCCCATCGACTCCGAGTACTTGTAGCCCAGCTTGAAGATGTGCCCGACTTCGATCGTTCGGCGCAGCTCTACAGGCCCGCCGCAATTCAGGCAGCCATCTCCCGCCGCCACCTGCCGCAGGTCCCTGTACTCCGGCGTGAAGTCTTCGCCCGGAGTGACCTGCCGCAAGTGGTAATCGTTCTTGTTGGCCCCGGCGATCATGTTGCGGCGACCGTCCAGGGCCCAATCGGCCAGGATGCGCATGCCTTTCACGCCCACCGGGCCCAGCGATCCCGCATCCGCGCCGAACCAGCCCACAATCTCGGCTGGATGCGCGGGCCGGATCTCGGCAGCCTCCAGCGCGCCGGCCAGCTTGGTTTCGCTGAGCTGGTGGTCGCCGCGCAGCAGTACCAGCACCGGGAAACCATCCGCCACCATGACCAAGCTCTTGATCTGCGCGCTTTCCGGCAGCCCGGTGAACTGGGCCACTTCGGCGATGGTCTTGCGTCCCGGCGTGTGAAACTCCTCCGGCGCCAAGTCCCCCTCCGCATCCGGCGCTGCCGGCGGCCTGGCATTCGACACAGCTTTCTCCAGGTTGGCTGCATAGCGGCAGCCCGGGCACTCGATGATCCAGTCTTCGCCCGCCTCCGACCGCACCATGAATTCGTGGGACTGGCTTCCCCCCATGGCCCCCGAGTGCGCCTCCACCGCCACGTACTCCAACCCGCAGCGCTCGAAGATGCGGCAGTATGCCCCGTAGTGCTTCTCGTAGGCCCGATCCAGACCGGCCGCATCCAGATCGAAGGTATAGGAGTCCTTCATGATGAACTGGCGCACCCGCAGCAGGCCGGACCGCGGGCGCGGTTCGTCGCGGAACTTCGTCTGGATCTGGTACCAGATCTGCGGGAGCTGCTTATAGCTGCGCAGCTCGCCCCGGGCGATGGCGGTCATGACTTCCTCGTGCGTCATGCCCAGACACAGGTCGCGCTGGAAGCGGTCCTTGAGGCGGAACATGTTGTCGCCCATCAGCTCCCAGCGGCCCGACTCCTGCCACAGTTCGGCCGGATTCAGCGCCGGCAGCAGCATTTCCTGCGCCCCGATGGCGTCCATCTCCTCGCGCACGATCTGGATGATCTTGTTCAGTGAGCGCTGCGCCAAGAACAGATAGCTGTAGATGCCCGCCGAAAGCTGGCGGATGTAGCCCGCCCTCAGCAGCAGCCGGTGGCTGGTTACTTCAGCCTCCGCGGGATCCTCCCGCAGGGTGGGGATGAATAGTCGGCTCCAACGCATCGATCGTTTCCGCAGGGAATAACAACGAATTCTAAATCTTAGCATGTTAAAATGGCTCTTCTCCCTATGAAAATTGCCATCGGCGCAGACCACGCCGGCTTTCTCCTGAAAGAGCAGTTATGCCAGAGCCTGCAACAAAAGGGCCACCAGGTGTTTGACCGTGGCACGAGTTCCCAGGAATCCTGCGATTACCCGGACTACGCTGCCACCGTCGCCCGCGACGTGGCAGAAGCCCGAGCGGATCGAGGCATCCTCATCTGCGCCACCGGCGTGGGCATGTCCATCGCCGCCAACAAAATTCCCGGAGTTCGCGCCGCCCTGGGCGTTAGCCCGGAGGAAGTCGAGCTGACACGCCGCCACAACGATGCCAACGTGCTCACCTTGGGAGCGAAGTTCACCGATGCATCCAGCGCACAGGCCCTGGTGGATGTCTTTCTGAACACCGAATTCGACGGCGGTCGCCACAGCCGCCGCCTCCAGAAGATCGCCGCGCTGGAACCCAGTGGGGCAGGCCCCCGGCCTACCAAGTAGGACAGGCCCATGGCCTGTCACGTACAGATAGACACAAATGACCGAACAACAACTCATGTCCCGGCCTCTGGCCGAAGTGGACCCTGAAACCCACGCCGCCATCCAGCAGGAACTCCAGCGGCAGAATTCCCGGCTGGAGCTGATCGCCAGCGAGAACTTCACCTCCGAGGCCGTGCTCGAGGCCACCGCCAGCGTGTTCACCAACAAGTACGCCGAAGGCTATCCGGGCAAGCGCTACTACGGCGGCTGCGAGTATGTGGATGTGGTCGAGACGCTGGCTCGCGAGCGCGCCAAGAAACTCTTCCAGGCCGACTATGCCAACGTCCAGCCGCACTCCGGCTCCCAGGCCAACATGGCCGCCTACGCCGCCGTCTTGCAGCCCGGAGACACCATCTTCGGCATGAACCTCTCCCACGGCGGCCACCTCACGCACGGACACCATCTGAACTTCTCGGGCAAGACCTACAAAGTTGTCCCCTACGGCGTGCGGCGGGACGACGAGATCATCGACTACGACGAGCTGGCGAAGCTGGCCGCCGAACATCGCCCCAAGATGATCATCGCCGGGGGCAGCGCCTATCCCCGCATCATCGACTTCCCCCGCATGCGCGAGATTGCCGATGCCGCCGGCGCCATGCTGTTGGTGGACATGGCGCACTTCGCCGGGCTGGTGGCCGCCGGCTTGCACCCCAATCCTTGCCCCTACGCTGACATCGTCACTTCCACCACCCACAAGACCCTGCGCGGTCCGCGGGCCGGCTTGATCCTGGCCCGCGCCCAATACGGTCCCGCCATTGACAAGACCGTCTTCCCCGGAGTGCAGGGCGGCCCGCTGGTGCATCTCATCGCCGCCAAGGCGGTCTGCCTTCTCGAAGCGATGACGCCGGAGTTTGTTGCCTATCAGCAGCAGGTGCTCGCCAATGCCCGCGCGCTGGCCCGCGGCCTGGCCGAGGCGGGCTTCCGCGTCGTTTCGGGCGGTACCGACACCCATCTGCTGCTGGTGGACGTCTTTTCCAAGGGCATGCGCGGCAAGGAGGCCGAGAGCGCGCTCGACAAAGCTCACATCACCGTCAACAAGAACACCATCCCCTTCGACACCAACCCTCCGCTGAACCCCAGTGGCATCCGCCTGGGCAGTCCGGCGGTCACCACGCGCGGTTTCCAGGAAAACCACATGCTCGAAGTCGCAGCCCTGATCGCAGAGGTGCTCTCTCACCTGGATTCCGAAGAGGTCCGTTCCCAGGTGCGCCGCCGGGTCGCCGTTCTTACCGCAGCCTTCCCTCTGTACGCCTGGAAACTGAATCCTGTCACGGCTAGCTGAATGGCTCTGCGCATCCTCATTGACGTCCGGCGCCTGAGGGACTTCGGTATCGGCACCTACATCCGCAATCTGGTGCACGGGCTCGGCAGCATCGACCCGGAGAACCACTACGTGCTGGCGGCCTTCCACGACGACCAGCAGGAGTTGGCCGGCCTGCCGGCTAACTTTGAGACCGCCATCTACGACCGGCCCGACACCGACGCTTTGAACCAAGCGGCCTTCTATTTCTTCGTCAAGCGGCTCTCCCCCGATCTGGTCCACATTCCCCTCAACGTCGTTCCCTTGCTCATGCCCAGGCCCTATGTGGTGACCATCCACGATATGAGCAGCCTGTTGTACTCAGAGCGGCCCCGGCTGCGCAGAAGCTTGCACTGGTTCCGCTTTCGCCGGGGTCTGCTGCGGGCCGAGAGGGTAATCGCTGTCTCGGCCGCCACGCGCCACGACGTCGAAACCGTGCTCGGCATTCCAGCCGGGCGCATCTGCCAGATCTACGATGGCCCGGATCCCAGGTTCATCCGCGACGGCCCGGCAGCCGACGCCGACGCCGACGCCTGGCCCCAGGCCCAGTCACCCGAGCGCCAGCTCATCCTGGAACGTTACCAGGTCCATTACCCCTTCCTGCTCTACGCCGGCACCATCCGCCGGCAAAAAAATATCCCCCGGCTGGTGGAAGCCTTCGCCGTCCTCCGCGGCGACCTCGAGAGCCACCCCCTCTACAAGGACTTGCGCCTGATCATCATCGGGGATGAAATCTCCAAGTACCCTTCGGTGCGCCAGGCCGTCATTCAAACCCGCGTCGAAGACGTGGTGCGGTTCCTGGGCTTCGTGCCCTTCGAAACCCTGTGCGTCTTCTATGAAGCCGCAGCCGCCTTCGTGTTTCCTTCCCTCTACGAGGGTTTCGGGCTGCCGCCCCTGGAAGCCATGGCCTCCGGAACTCCGGTGGTCACCTCCAACCTGAGTTCTCTGCCCGAGGTAGTGGGTAACGCAGCCGTGCTGGTGAATCCCGAAAACGTCTTCGACATCGCGCGCGGAATCCGGGAAGTGTTGCTCGACGACGCCCGCCGCGCCGAACTGATCCGCAGGGGATACCAACAGGTACGCCGCTTCAGCTCCATCGAAGCGGCGCGGCAAGTTCTGGCAGTCTATCAGGAGGTGGCGCACTCGCGCCCCAGCCGCTGAAAGGCCCTGAGAGAATTGCCCCCGAATTCCCCTGTGCCCCGCGCGCCGTCTCCACCTGCGCCAGCAGGCTCCGCCCGCGGTCCCGCAGGGCCTTGACCTGCTCTAGCAGAATCGGCCCCCTCATGGCAGCACCCCCGCTTCCAGCCTCGCGCCCCGGCAGCGGGTGAAATTCCAGGCGCCGGATAACCCAGGCCACCCTCGCTCTTACAACCTCCAAAAGGTGCTGCCCCACTAGGCCTACCTGCTCCCAGGTCTCAGGACAGCCGGAAGCCTCCACCGTCACCAGGTACAGGCAGCGCACTCCCAGTCGCAACTTTCGAATCATGCCTTCACCCTGGCGATCCACCAGATACAGTCCCTCGGCTTCCAAATGCGTTCGTCTGAATTCGGAATAGTCCAACAAAACCAGGTCGTCGGCGTCGAGCATCGGCCGCATCCGCGCGTCGCTCGCCAGTTGTCCGAAGCGCGGCTCCACAATCTGTGCCAGGTGCTCCCGGAGGCAAGGGTAGCGCTCCACCGCACTGGCCACCGTTGGTACCGGGAACCGAGGACCGATCCGCCCCTCCAGCATCGCCACCTCCCCGTATCGATCCTCCCCCCTTTCAGCCCGAAAGCGGCTCGCCAGTTCCTCTGCTTCCAACAGGTCCAGCACCGAAAGTCTCAGTACCTTCAGAATCCGATCTGCAATCTCCGGTGACAGTACCCTGACGCCTTTTAAGACGTTGTGCGCGTGCGGCTGGGAAATGCCGATCGAACGCGCCAAGCTGCGCTCCGTCAACCCGCCGTTCTGAATCCGCCCCCTGACTGACAAGATCAGGCGGCGTCGCAACAAATCGAAGTCCATGCTGCCCTCTCCGATACCCCTCAGAAGCTGTACTACTCAAGCTGCCCTTGAGCGCGTCGGGCAGGTCGGGGACCCGTAAGCGCTAACTTAACGCCTCTGGCTCGCGGTGGCGCAGGCCCCTGGCCTGTGCAGGCGGGCAAAACCGCCCGCCCCGCAGCACCTCTAAGCGCAGTAAATGCGGTTAAGTTAGCGCTTATGGGGCCTCGACCTGCCCCGGCATTCTTTCACAGCTTCTGAGGCCTCACCCTCCAGGGGATTTCCCCTTGAAATAGAGGGCCC
The DNA here is from genome assembly GCA_963725415.1 of uncultured Acidobacteriota bacterium. Taxonomy (GTDB): domain Bacteria; phylum Acidobacteriota; class Terriglobia; order Bryobacterales; family Bryobacteraceae; genus CAVRZY01. The sequence goes on from CAVRZY010000140.1 coordinate 10,200, forward strand.
AAATTGACCACATTCTCACGCGCGTTACAACATTTTAATGCAATTTCTTGCGCCATTCTTCCTGGCTAAGTCGCTGTGATGCAAGGTGAAAACGTCTTAATTGCGCGCCTGCCAGCCTTGCTTCCGATGTAATTCCACTCGCCCTGTTGACGGTTTTTCCGGCAGAGGTATGGTGGGACCAGCTTTTTGTAGGCGCCTCCCCCGACCCAGAAGGGGCCCGCGCCTGGAGGACATCCAAAATGGAATGGACCCGTTCAGAAACAGTAGCGCTCGCTAAGAGTTCCTGCACCCAATGTCATGGCTTGGGGCTGCGTCTCGGACGCGGAGCCAGGCTTTATCCCTGCAATTGCGTCTTGCGTGCCATCTTTCGCTGCTGCCTCACGCACTTTCGCCATTGCGCCACAAAAGAGAAATACATGAGCAAAATCTCGCTCGAATTCATCCCCGGCCGTGAGCGCAATATGACTTGGGGCCGCAAGGACGAGGAGTATATGGCGGATTTCATCCTGGTCAGCCGGCGCACCTTGGACGACCTTGAATTTAAGGTCTTCAAGTTTCATTTCTTACTAGGTGCGGATTGGAAACTCTGTTGCCGGCGCCTGGGAAACGACCGGGGTAACTTCTTCCACGCCGTCTACCGAGTTCAGCAAAAGCTGGGCCGAGTCTTCCGGGAACTCGAGCCTTATAGCCTCTTCCCCCTGGATGAGTACTTCCACGGCCCGCTCCGGATGACGCCGCGCTCCCCGGCCAAGCCCGCGGAAGTGTTTCGCGTGCCACCGGGTTTCCTCACCCTGGACTCTCCTCCCGGCTTGGCGCAGTCCGCCTGATTCGTCCTCCTCGAACACCCCCGCCTCTGGCGAACATCCTGGCTTGCGGCCTTGCCCCGGTGGGCCAGGTCCCCGACCCGCCCCACCCGGGCCCCCGCCGCACTGCACTCCCAGCCTCTTGACGCGCCGAAGGAATTTTTTCGCGCCTTCGCAGGCCTTTCGAACTGTTACAATGGGGCCTTCGTTCGGAAGAGAGCACCCCTATGGCAACAGCGGTTGGCATCCTGCTGGCCATGGCTTTTGGAATCCCGCTTGTGATTTCCGCCCAGACCGCGCCGCCCCAGCGCCGCTCCGGCGTCTTCCGGGTTGACCCATGGATCGAGCTTTTCAACCGGAAAAACCTGGACGGCTGGGAAGTGATCGGAGATGGTGTCTGGATGGTTCTCCGCGATGGCGTCCTACTGGGCCAGTGCGATCCGCGCCACCCCTGCCTCCACCAGTCCTGGCTCTACACCACCAGACAGTTCGGCGAGTTCGATCTCCAGTTGGAATACTGGACTCGCCTGGCCGGCAACAGTGGCGTCTCTATCCGCGACACCTCCCGTGCCCGCTTCGCCGTCGGAGCGCAGTGGGACCGCAACCGCACCCCTTCCCACATCGGATACGAAATCCAGATAGGCAGCGGTTCCGGCAAAGGCTACGAGGTCTCCGGAAGCGTCTACCTGCTCGATGCCGCCAAACCCGGCATCCAGCGCGACAGTGACTGGAACACCCTCCAGATCGAATCCCGCAACGACCTCATCGTCGTCCGGCTGAACGGCACGGTAGTCTCCCAGCACCCGGGCTTGCCCGAGCGCTCCAAGACCGGCCCCATCGGCCTCCAGCTTCACGACAAGGACAGCATCGTGATGTTCCGCAACATCCGCATCCGGGAGACAACCAGGACCCGTTAAAGCGATCCGCCGGGAGATGCAATGAGCAAGAAACACAGGAAGCTCCAAGCCCCAGGCCGCGCCAAGCGTACACAGACGCCTCCGGCAGTGATTCTGAATTCGCCCAGGACGCACATGGAACGGGCCAACCGCGCCATCGGCAAGCTGCTGGCGACGCACCAGTTTGACAGCCTGGATGACGCGAACGCGTTCTTGCAGAAAACCATCGCCTCCGGAGATCTGAAACGCATCATCCAGGAGCAGCCTTCCGACCCGCGCGAACAGGCCCAGGAGTTGGCCTACCGTGCCATGGAGGCCCGCAGGCCCAAGGAAGCCCGCCGGCTGGCCGAACAGGCTCTCAAGCTGGACCCCGACTGCGTGGACGCGCTGGTCCTTCTGGCCCAGGCACTGCAGCTTTCCTCCCAGGAGTACATCGAGCGCATGCGCGCGGCGGTCGAAGCCGGCGAGCGGTCGCTAGGTTCGGATTTCTTCGAACAGAACAAGGGCCATTTCTGGGGCATCGTCCAGACCCGCCCCTACATGCGGGCCCGCTGGGAACTGGCGCTCGCGCTGGCCGGCAGCCGGCAGTTTCCCCAGGCCATCCGGGAACTCGAAGCCTTGATCGAACTCAACCCCAACGACAATCAAGGGGCTCGAGATTATCTGCTGTCCTTGTACTTGCTGACCGCTGACCTGCCCGGCGCCGATCGCCTGTTCAAGCAGTACCCCAACGACACTGTGGCTACCTTTGCCTGGGCCAAGCTCCTCCGCCATCTCATCGCCCAGAATGCCGCCGGGGCCAGGGCGGCCCTCCGGGCTGCCACAAAAGCCAACCCTCACGTCCTGGCTTACCTGAGCGGGCGCAAAAGCATGCCGCGAGAATCCCCCGGCTACTATTCACCGGGCGATGAGAGTGAAGCCGTCAACTGCACGATGACTCTAGGGCCCGCCTGGCTTGCCCACCCGCAGGCATTGTTCTGGCTTCTTGAAAAAGCCGACAAGATTTTGTAGGCCTCCCAAGCCGCCAGCTACCGCCAAGCGCCATCCTCGTCGCCCCGCTCGCCCCCCTCTCACGCTGCGTGGGATATGCCCCCGGCTTGTCCTCCACGATCTTCGCCAAGAGTTTTTCAGCAGCCTCCTGGGGATCATTCGGTCCCGCGGAGCGGGTTCTCCCACTTCAGGCCCGCGAACCGGGCGAAGTCGCCATCCGTCGAGCAGAGCATCAGACCATGCTCGATCGCCAGCGCTGCCAGATGGGCATCCGGAACAAGATTCGCTCTCCCGGCTTGGCCCTTCAACAGAGGCCCCAGTACCTCTCAGTGCCGATCAGTCGGCTGTGGAATTCACACCCCGGGACAATCGAGCCACTCCTCCACCTGACTCCAGGCCCCGGCTAACGTCTGCGGCCTCTCGAAGACGCGCGCATTCGTCACCAGCCTTATGAAACCGGATTTCCGTTTTCGCCAGTCACTGATGACTTCTTGATGGTCTCCAACGCCTTTATTCACGCGGGTTTCAACTTGATGAAGACACTCTGGAGGTGAACACGAAAGGGTGAGAAACAAAACCACCCGTTTCAGCTATCGTTCAACGCCTCCCTCAAGGTCGATTTCCAAGGATCACGGGGCACCTCGGACGGCGGCCTCATTCTGGTGCGCGAGCTGGATCAACGATTGGGCTTGAGCGATCTCATCGCCGAGCACTTGAGCGACTTGCGGCGCGGGAAGAACACCCAGCTTCCACTGGCCGATCTGTTCCGCCAGTCCGTTTACAGCCGCATGGCGGGCTATGAGGATGTCAACGACCCCAAGCGGCTCTCGCAAGATCCGACGTTCCGCCTGATCGGCTCCGAGAAGGTTTGGGATCGTGGCGCGGCGCTAACCTCACGGGTGCAGTCGTTTGAGACCCAGATGCTGGCTGAGGAGGAGAACTTCGCGGGCTTGGCCCGCATCAACCGCGAACTCATCGGCAAGGCGGAAGCCCTCGATGCCGCGCAGCGCGTCGTCTTGGATATGGACTCGACCGAAGTTCCGGTTCATGGCCGGCAGGAGCAGAGCGCGTACAACGGCCACTTCCAGTTCACCTGCTATCACCCGCTGTTGTTGTTCAATCGCGAGGGCGAGTGTCTGGCCGCCAAGCTGCGGTCAGGCAACGTTCACAGCGCCGATGGCTGGGAGGACATGCTGTTGCCGGAGATCGAACGGCAGCAGAGGCAGGGCAGAGAGGTGGTCTT
>CAVRZY010000141.1:0-17939 GCA_963725415.1 uncultured Acidobacteriota bacterium
GCCGCAGTTTCTAGCCGGTCTACCTTCGCCGGCGGCGCGGTGGCCAGCGTTACGGCGGACGTGGGAATCACCCAGGCGGCCGCCGATAAGGTCTGGGGCACCGCGGCGCGGACGTTGACCAGTTTCGGCACGCTCGTTGCCGACATCTGGGCCTATGCGACCCGTACCCTCTCGGCTTTTTCGACAACCCTCGCTCTCTCGGTTTGGGATGTTCTCGAAAGCGCCATCGCTACCGCTTCGAGCATCGGCCTGAAACTGAAAACCAATCTCGATGCGGCCGTCTCCACGCGATCCACCTACGCCGGTGGGGCGGTGGCCAGTGTGACGGCCGATGTAGGGATCACACAGACGGCCGCGGATAAGGTTTGGGGCAGTGCGACGCGCACCCTGACGAGTTTCGGCACGCTGGCCGCCGACATCTGGGCCTATGCCACGCGCACACTCACATCCTTTGGAACTCTGGTGGCCGACGTTTGGGCCAGCGCGACACGGTCCCTCACCGATAAGGCCGGGTTCTCTCTGGCTGCCGGGCAACTGGCTGTGAAGAAGAATGCCGCCCTGGCCAACTTCAAATTCCTGATGGTCGATTCCGCCGACCACATCACCCCCAAGACCGGACTCACAGTTACGGCCGAGCGGTTGATTGATGACGGGTCTTTTGCCGCGTGCGCGAACACCGTGACCGAAAAGGCCAGCGGAATCTACAAGATCGACCTGGCGGCGGCGGATTTGAACGGTAATGTGATTACTCTGAAATTCACCGGGACCGGTGCAGACGCGCGGTTTGTAACGGTGGTGACGCAGGCATGATGCTGACGTGGACCAGTGGGTTGGCTCGCCCGGGAATGGCTCCCTGGGTCGGTTTGGGATATGCCGACAATTGGCTCGCGGTGGTGGCGGGGGGAGCACCACCTTCATTTCACGTCTTGCCAGAACATGGTTTCACAACTCGCCGGGACACCCGGGACTTTAACGCCGGCCACGACACGGACTTTACGAAACCGCGCACACGGCGCGATTTCGAGGTCAACTGATGCTGGGATGGATCGTAAAGCAGCCCTCGGAAGAACTCGATTGCTCGATTGAGTTCGCCGCGGACCTGGCGGTGGGCGAAACCTTGGTACTCGACGGGGTCACCGCAATCAACATCGCCACCGGCGCTGATTCGACCTCTCTGGTTATCGCCACCAGTCCCGCGCCGCAGATCTCCGGCACGAAACTGCTTTGGCGCACGAAAGATGGCTTGGACACCCAACAGCACAAGATCACCGCGAAGGTTCACACCTCCGCCGGGCAAAAGTTCGAGGTCGATATCGGCCTGAATGTGGTGGAGGAATAAGGGACTCATGGCGTACATCACAGTCGACGACTTGAAGAAAGGGATGCCAGAGGCGGAGCTGATCCAGCTTACCGATGATGAAAAGGCTGGATCACTGACCGCGGCCGCGCTGGCGCGCATCACGGAGGCCATCAGCAGCGCTGGCGCGGATATCGATAGTTACGCGGGAACGAGATACGCCACCCCCCTCCAGACCTCCCAGAAGGTCAAGGATCTGGCCTTGGACCTCACCAAGTGGCGGCTGGAAAAGCGCCGGAGCAAGATTCGCGAGGATACCCAGCGGGCCTTCGAGGCAGCGGTGGCGTTCCTGAAAGACGTGGCGGCGGGGCGCGCCAAACTCGATCAGCCCGTGGGCGCGGCGCCACAGTCCGATGCGCAACAGGTGCAGACGACGGAGGTCGAGGGGCCGTTCTCGGATGAGAATCTGGATGGATTCTAGGAGGAGTTGAGAGTCGAAAGTTGAAAGTCGAAAGCAGGACCCTTTCAACTTTTGACTTTCGACTTTGGACTTTTCACATGGCTGAACCGACCTTCAAGATCAACGCCACGGAAGCGCTGGGGAAATTCGCCAACCTCCAGCAGGCCCTGCGGAGCAAGGGACCGCTGCTACGCATCTTCGGCAACCTGATGGTGCGGTCCGCGCAGCAGACTTTCCGCGAAGGCGGCTCGCCGGCGGGTTCCTGGCGGGCCGTCCTGGCAGGATCAGTGCGGGCGCAGTTTGCCGGGCGCGCGCGGAAAAAGATCGGGGCGTTCACGAAGGCGCAGCAACGCGCATCCTACGGCAAGACCCCGCAAGGCGGGGACACGGCGGCGTTCTCGCGCTTTGCCGGGGGCAAGAGAATCCTGATTACCTCCGGGCTCTTGATGCGCAGCGTGACGTTCGCGGTGGATGCGGGGGCGAACCTGGTGCGCGTGGGGACGAATCTGAAGTACGGCCGCATCCATCAGTTGGGCGGGGTGATCGTGCCGAAGAACCGCAAATTCCTGCGGTTTCCGATCGGCGGCGGGCAGTTCATGTTCGCCAAGAAGGTGACCATGCCGGCGCGGCCGTACCTGGTGGTCCGCCCGGAGGATCCCGGACGATTGGCGGAAGCCGCGCGGGATTATCTGCGGAGTAGGTTCGGGGCTCGGGACTCGGGACTCGGGGTTCGGGAATGAAGTTGGCGGAGATCGAAAACGCGCTCATCGCTCTGGTCGAGGCGGCCCTGCCCGGAGTCACCGTGGAGACGGCCGCCAGCCAGCATTTCGACGCCGACGGCAATATCCTGGCCATCCCTCCCGCGGTGCTGGTGATCTACGCCGGGAGCCAGGGGCAACCGAACGATGTGCGCGGGGTGAGTTACGTCGCCAACCCGCGGTGGATGCTGGCGGCCGGGTCCTCGAACTTGCGCGGGGCGCTCGAAGAGCAGCAAGGCGATGCCGCCAGCGGCGTTGCCGGCGCCTACGATTTACTCGATGCCTTGCGGGCCTTGGCCGGAAAAAAACTCGTCTTCACCTCGGGTGGCGGCGGATTGCTGGTCTGGCGCGGCGACGAGCTGCTCCAGCATGAGAATGAGGGCACTTGGTACGCGCTGACCTTCGAGGTGCTCACGCACTTTGTGAATGTGGAATGAGAATAAGAGTTGAAAGTCGAAAGTCGAAAGTTGAAAGGCCGGAGGAAGCCATGAGCCAAGAGAAAGAGCAACACGGGCAGGATTGGGTAAGTTTCAAGTTGAAAGGCGACGCTCCGGAGGAGGTCAGCCTGGGCACCGTACGTTTTGCGGCCACTTACCGCCGTGCGGAAGAGCCCTTTTCCGCCACGCGGGGCGAGTGGTCGGTGTTCCTCGAGCCGAGCGGATTTTTTGAAGAAGTGGCGGAGTAAATCCGCCTCTACACCCGGATTTGTAGCGGCCCCGATGCATCGGGGCCACAGAAAGACAGGAGGTTTCCATGCCAGTATTCGAACCACAGCGGCCCTATGAAGGGCGATTCGCTTTCAGTCCCAACAAGGAGACGGCTTACGGCACGGTCCTGGCCGATGCGAAGTTCACCCGGTCGACCCCGCCCCTCAGTTTCGATGCGCCGGAAATCGTCAAAACGTTTCTGGACGATGCTGACAAAGCCTGGAAAGGCGGCGAATGGCCGACGCAGCGCAGCCAGACGCGCCAGAACCTGGCCTATCCGCTCAACTTCGAATTGAGCGCGCTGGTGGCCGGGCACATCGCGGCCTTCTGCCTGGGCAAGGTAACGACCACGAGCAAAGGGGGCGCGCCGTGCGCCTACGAGCACGTCATCATCTTCCAGGACCCGGTCACCATCAGTCATCAACTGCCGTCGACGGGGCACTGGTTCAGGATGGCGACGGACCTGCGCGTCAAGTCGAAGGGCGCGGTGTGCACGGGATTCTCCGTCTCCTATTCCCGCGGCCAGCCGGTGATCCAAATCAATTCGAACTGGATCGGCAGTGGCGATTACGTCGACGCCGACTTGGCCAGTATCCCCGCACTCGATACGGTGGCCAGTCTGGGATATCTCTACGAGAAGGGTCTCGACATCCTGCTGGGGACTCCCGGGTCGGAGGTTTCGATTGCGGACCGCGTCCAGGCATTCTCCATCGAGATCTCGAACGGCGCGCAGGAAGACACGGCCTACTACCCCGGCACCAACCTCTACAAGGGGCGGTTCTGGATTGGCAAGCGGACGGTGACGCTGAAGTTGACCGTGTTCGCCAAGAGTACCGACGACCTGAAGGGCCTCTTCGTGGGCGATACGTTGCAGGGTTTCAAAGTGGCGATCACCGGCGACGTCATCAACGGCGCCGAGTATCACAAGTTGACGATCTACATGCCCAATATCCGCATCACCGCGCCGAAGTTTATCGATGCCGGCGGGTATGTGGCTTGGGACATGGCGCCGCAAGTGTTCAAGCCGGCGGCGGCGGAAATCGTCACCGTGACGGTGGAGAACGTCGAAGTGGCGTATCTCGGAACGTAAAACCCGGGACTCGGGGATCGGGACTCGGGACTCGCAGATCCGGGGTCCTGAACTCCGGATCCCGGCAGGCCGGCGCGTGCTACGGCGCTGGCCCAGAAGTGCGGCTGGCCTTGCCTCCAGCCGATTTTTACGGCGGCCTTGCTTCCGCCGGGAAATCGGAAAATCTAAACTGGAGGTGAGGCATGGAAGAAGAGAAGTCAGAAGTCGGAAGCCAGAAATCAGAAGAAGTCCCGAACCCCGAACCCCGAGTCCCGAGTCCCGAGTCCCGTCTCCTAGACCTGGCGGCGCCGGAGCGGTTCGTGGCGCTCAAGGTGACTGAGAGGAGGTTGATCCATCGGTTCCGACCGCCGACGGTCGACGATTGGCTCGAGTACGAACGGGCCTTGCGGCCCACGGTGGTCCTGGCGGACGACGAAATCGAGACGCGAGTTTCGCAGCGCGAGGCCAGCGATGAACTCTGGCGGAAGTGCATCCGAACCGTCGAGGGGTATTCGGGGGAAACGCAGAACGCAGAATACGGAACAAAGAATGTTCCGCTCGAGCATCGTGTCTTGGCAGTCAGCGGACTCGACCGGGTCCAACCGGCCATCGACCAGGACGTCTTGGGCGATAGCGAAACCGTACCCGTAAAACTCGAGGCCTGGTGGAATGGCGAGTTCTACGGCCGGCTCGTGCACCGGTTCAAACGGCCGCTGGTCGAACACGAATTACGGTTCCAGGAAGCTGCGGAGCGCCGCACCTTGGCAAGAACAAAAATCGGCGGGCAGAAAAAACCCGGGCAGGGGACCCTCACCACGCGCGCGTTGCCGCAACTTCCGACGCTCATCGCGCTTTACGACGACCTGATCGTAGAGACAGAAGGCTACCTCCAGTCCCCAGGAGGTTTCACTTCGATGGATCTGCCGCACAAGGCGGCGGCGGTGCGCGAGTTGTTTCGCGCCGCGCGGGCCGAATTCGACGATGGCGGAGGCGGCGATGCCCGCTGAGGTCGCCCAAGACTATTCCCGGCTGCGCGCTTACGCCGAACTGCAGTTCGAGTACGCAGCGCGCGTGGAAGCCGCCGGGACCCATGCCGACCAGGTGGCCCCGCCGGAGATCCCGGCACCTTATGCGGGCTGGCTGGCGTTTCTCGGGCGCGTGGCGAAAGCGCGGGCGCAGGGTGGGGTGAATTCCCCGCTACGCGCCGATGTGGCGCACGGTCTCGAAGCGGTTGACGAGGCCCGAAACCGCTTTTTGGCGAAGCACCGGCAGTGCAACCGATGCGGGCATTTTCTGCCGCGGGTGGCGAAAGTCTGTACCTGCGGAGAGAGGTTTTGAAGATCGGGCGATCCCGATCTAATCGGGATGGTCCGATGGAGTATTGATGGGCGGAGCACAATTCCAAATCTTCGGCCAAGTAGTCCTCGACACCGCAGACGCTACGGGCAAAACCCAGCAGATGGGCCGCGCCATCGGCGATGTGGGCAAGGCTGGCGCCGCCGGCTTGGGCCAACTTAATTCCGCCCAATATGAGGCCACGCAAGCGGCCCGGCTGCTCGCCATGCAGTTTGGGGTGGTGTTGCCGCGGTCCGTGGCCAAATTCGTCGCCTCGGTCGGGCCCATGCAAGCCATCTTGAGTACCGCCTTCGAGGCGGTGGCGATCTTCACCCTCATGCGCGCCATCGCCGGTGCGGTCACTAACACCAAGAAGTTTCAGGAAACACTCTATGGCATCTTCGGACCAATCTCCGACCTGGAAGTGAAGCTCGCCAACCTGGTCGGGCTGCTGAAAGATTACTCGACCGAAGCCATCGCGGCGGCGGAGGCGGGGAAGAAGCAGGCCGAGGAGGGTTTGAAACTCGCCGAGCGTCTGATGAAGGCGCAGGACGAACTGAACGTATTACGCGCCAAAGGAATCGACAAGATCGAGGCCGAACGGGTGGCCCACGTCCATGCCTTGCAGATCGAGATGGCCGCCCACAGTGCCCTGGATGCGGTCTTCTATCAGGGTCTCATTAATATCGAGAACCTGACGGCGGCGGAGAAAAAACATCAGGAGGTTGTTAAGCAGGCCGAGGAACTCGCGAAGAAGGTCGCGCAAGCGGAGAAGGAACTCGAGTCGGCGCGCGAGGGCATGATGTCGAAAATAGCCTCCGCGACCGACGACACCGAGGCCAAGATCCGCGCTGAGTACCAGACCACCTACGACCTCTTGAACCGGTTGGAAGAGGAAGCCCTGCTGAAGCATGAAAACATCGAGAGGGTGTTCACTTTAGTGACCCAGGCGCAGGCGGCGGAGCGCGAGAAGATTTACCTGGAGGAGGCGAAGAAGCGCACGGAAAGCGTGCAGAAGGCCCAGGAGGAATACCAGGCGGCGATGGTGCGGTTTGGGGAGGAATCCAGCCGCCGCGAGATCGACGGTCTGACGGGAATCGCCCGAATCCGCGCGGAAGCGGCGGCGGAGCAGTTGCGGGTCCAGGACGAACTCAACAAAGGCATCATCGCCAATCAGAAATCGCTGGACGCCACCATCATCGGCGATGCGGAACGCGTGGCGCAGAATAAAACCAGCCTGGAGAGGGCGGCAGCCGACGAAATCACGGCGATTAATGTGGCGGCGGGGAGGAAGGCCGTCGAGCAGCTCGCGGGGCAGATCGAATCGTTCATCGATCGGGTCTTTCTCACGGCGCGGTCGCTGAGTGACGTCTTCCACCAGTTCCTGATGCAGGTCCTGGGCTCGTTCGTCAAATGGGCCAGCCAGATGATCGCCCAGGCGATCTTGGGGATGCGACAGGTGTCGGGCGCCGGCGGGGGTGTGGGTGGCGGCGGGGGATTGTTGGGCTCCATCCTCGGCGGGGTGTTCGGGATCGGCAGAGGAACGTCGGCACTGGCCTCGGTGGGAATCGGCGGCGAACCTGGCTGGAGTGGCGCACAGAGTTTGACTCTGCCGGGTGGCGGATACATCCAGGGAGTTACCGGGCCGTTGTCAGCCGGGGCCATCGGCCAACTTGGAGGAGGAATTCCGCAGGCCGTGGGTGGCGCGGCGCAAGGCGGTCTGGGGTATGCGGCATTTCATCCGGGGCAACTTCTCGGCAATTTGGCCACACTGGGACCGCTGGCAGCCATCCTCGGCGGAGCTTCCCTGATGGGTCGTGGGGGCGTAGGGAGCGGCGTGGCGGGGGGTATGTTGGCCGCGGGCGGCGCCAGTTACGCCATGTTCGGTCTGGCGGGGTTGGGGGTTCTTCCCCTGGCGATTGGCGCCTTGGTCGGCGGACTGATCGGCATGGTTCGTCGCGGGCGGCAGAAACGGAAATCAGCGGCACTCGAACAGGGATTCGAGTTTGCGGCGGACGATGTCGAGAAGGCCTACGAACTCCACAAACTGGATTACGAAAGCGCCATCAGCCAGCTCGAGGGATTGATGGCCTCGGGCCAGCAAACCTTGCTGGGCGCCGGGACCGGCCGGTGGGGGCGCCAGGGCGCAGAAAACCTGACGCGGGTGATTCGAGACCTGATCAATCGCGTGAACGATTTGGAAGGGCAGCGGCAGGCAACTACCACAACCCTCGCGGGTATGACGATCCCGGAATTTGCCGTCGGGGGTTCAGTGCCGGGACTCGGGACTCGGGGCTCGGGACTCGGGGGCGGGATTCTGGCGATCTTGCATCCCGGGGAATTTGTGATGCGGCAGCAAGCGGTGGATTACTTGGGGCAGAATTTCCTGGCAGCATTGAATCGGGCGCCGGCGTTCGCTGCAGGCGGAAATGTCGGGACTCGGGATTCGGGACTCGCGACTCGGGGGCGGGCGATCCACATTGAGAATCTGAACGTGTATCCCGAAAAAGGGATGAGCGACCGCGAGGCGGCGGACATGGTGGTGCGCGGGTTGAGGTTAGCATCGCGGGAGGGAGCGTTGTGAAATTGGTGATTGGTGATTTCTGATTGGTGATTGGAGAAATCACAAATCACAAATGGCAAATAATCTATGGATGTGACTGACATCTTCCCACTCACGCCGTATTGGCCCCTGGGGCGGCCCTTGCGTTCGCGCAAGGTGCTGCAGGAGATGGAGTCGGGAAAGATCTATGTCCGGTCGAAGGGGTCGGACCTGCGGGTTTTCAATCTGGCCGGACAATGCAGTGTGGCGGAGTACGAAACCCTGTTGCAGTTTTACGAAGCCCATGCGGTGTGCGGATGCACCCTGCACGACCAAAGTTATTCACCGGCGCAGGATTGGGTGGTGATCTTTACGGCCCCGCCGGATTTCGAGGAGTCGACGTACGACACGGTGCTGTGGAGTTGCACGTTGCGACAGACGGTGGGGGCATGAGCAGAAGAGTAGTTAAAAGTCGAAAGTTAAAAGTTGAAAAACTCTTGCTTTGAACTTTCAACTTTCAACTTTTGACCTGTTGGGGGATCGCCAAATGCCCAGAAAGCTCGTCAGCGGCGCGGACTATCCGACGGCATATCGCGGGCAGGTGATCCGTCTGGCCGAGATCGCCACGGACGTCCAGACGCACTACTATGCCGAAGAGGAGACGGACTACGCCGGGAACCACTATCTGCCCGGGCTGATTGTGCCGGAAGCCATCCACCGATACCGATCGCTGCAATCAGATTCCGCCGCGATTGCCTTGGCCAACACGCCGGCACTCGAGGCTTTACTCTTTGCCGAGAAGTGGGAAGGCGCCGCGGTGCGTCTACTCGAGTATTTCACTGCCTTACCGGAGGGCCGCACCGACGCCTGCGAACTGATCCGTGGCCTGCTCAACAACCGCCAGGCGCCCGAACGGCTCATCAACTGGACAATCATTCCGGCGTCCGACCCACAAAACCTGGAAGCCCCGGACCGGTGCTTCTCGCGCACCTGCACGGAGCGATTCAAGAGCGACCGCTGCGGCTATACCGGCGAGCTCACCACCTGCTCGAAGACCTACGCGGCTTGCACTACGCGCGGGCGGACGCATCGGTTCAACGGTTTCTTGCAGGTGACGGCGACACTGGAGAAGATTTACACGCCGCTGGTGCAGACGGAGTGGAGGACGGGGATCCAACTGCTATTGAAAATCTGATGGCGAAGATTCCTTATCACACAAACGAGGCGGAACTTCAGGTCCTGGCCTCGCGCATGGGCGAGCCGATGACGCTGGCCTACGGCCGGCACCTGGTGGCCGGCGCCCCGGTGTTTCAGGACCAGCAGATGGATGGTTCGACCATTCTCTTGGTGGCACTCGGCGAGGGCGAATGGGATGCAATCGAATACCTGTGGGTGAACGGGAAGCCGGTGGACATCACCGACACCGCTAAGGTGCACTTCCATCCGGGGCTCGACGGCGAGACTGGCACGGAATCAACCCCCGGCGTGCGCAACCAGAAAATCTGTTCCTTCTTTCCGGCCGGATTCACTCAAACCACTTTCTCCCGCACCGCTTACGTTGCCCTCCACCTCGCCGCTGATCCGGCGGCGCCCAGCGCCGAGTTCGACGTGCGCGGCATCTACAAAACCCGCCGGGTGCGCCTCTTCGATGCGGCAGGCAATCAGACCGATTATCTCTGGTCCGCCAACCCCGCTTGGCAACTGCTCGATGCCTATATTTCGCTCTACCTGAAACCGCGCGCGCTCATCAATGCGGCACTGACCGCCGGGGAAAAGGCTCGGATCGATTTCGCCGCGTTCGTGCAAGCCGCCGCCGACTGCGATGCGGACATCGGTGCCGGAGTAAAGCGGTTTGAAGGCCATGTCGCCTTCATGCAGAAAACGAATCTAGCGACGATCTTCGAGACCCTCCTCAGCCTCTGCCGCGGCTACGTTCTGGAAGAAGGCGGCAAACTGGGGCTCTACATCGATAAGCCGCGCACCTCGATCTTCACCCTCACCGCCGACATGATTCGTGACGCCAGTTTCGAGATTCCCGCCAAAGACCTGCGGCAGGTCTGTAATCAGGTCACGCTCAAAATCCGCGATATTGAGTCCGGGGGCGCCGACCACTCGAAGGACTTCGCCCCCTTCACCGCCATCCACAACGAACAGGCACACCAGGACATGGTGGGGCGCGTGATCGGCAGGGAGATGGACCTGGGGGCCAACACCAAGGAACGTTCCGAACGCCTGGTCCTCTACTGGATGAAGCGGTCGTTGCTCCCCGAGCAGGGGCAGGCCCTGGTCAGCATGGATGCCGGGCATCTGCTTCCCGGCGACGTGATCACAGCGCCCAAGGACCATAACTTCTCGGCGACGCGCGATTGGGAAGTGATGGAAGCCACCGATGAACCAATCGCCGACCAGGACGGCAAGATTCCCACTCAAGCCTTCCTGCGGGAATTGATCTTGCAGGAATACGATCCGACGATTTTTAGCGATACGGCGGAGACCCAACAAGAGACCGAAGAGACCAACATCCCAGGGGGCCACCCGCCACCGGCTTCGAACGCGAACCTGATCGCCAACGGCGACATGGAGGCCTGGTCGCACTTCATCATTGCCAGCGGGCAAACAGTAGGCCTGCCCGATTTGTGGAGCTACATCGTCGGCGGGAGCACCCAGGATGGTTACGCCACGCGGCAACCTGGCCTCGAGGGCACTTACGCCTTGGGTCTGAACGTCGGCGATGCGCACGGGCCGCCCAGCACGCAATACATGCGCTGCTGGGATTATCCCGCAGTCGTGTGGCCCGGCGGGGGCTACTACTTTTCCGTCCTCGCCAAGGCCAACCCCGCCATCAGCGCCGGCTTTCGCCTGCGGCTCGTTTTGCGGGATGCCAATCTCGCCGGCGATTGCTACGTGGAACTGCTCAACCGCGTGGCACTCGGGACGACGGTGCAGAAGATCGAATCCCGCCTGACAATGCCCAAGTCAGGCGACTCGACGATGTGGACAGGCAAGTGGGGCGCACTGACGATCGTGGGTGGACCGCTAACTTACGATCCGGTGTATCTCTTCGTGGAACCCGCGAACTACCAGCCGAACGTCTCCTCGACAATCATCCTGGATTCCGCCATCCTGAGAAGTACGGGCGATAATGCCCCGGCCCCCGTGGACGCTCCCAGCGCGCCGTCGTGGGTGGAATTCACCGGCCAAGATGGCATCTTCCATTTTGCGATTGCCCCCGGCGCCGGCACTCAGACGAACTTGGAGCATGAAGTCCAGATTGCTTCTGACAGCGGGTTCACCGCGAACTTGCTGACTTTAGTTCTCGGCAGCGCATTGACCAAAGATTTGCTCAAGCCGCGGGTGACGCGCTACGCCCGCGCCCGCACGCGGTACGTTTCGAGTTCCTTTTCGGCCTACGTGAATTACGGCTCGCCCACGGCGGTGGCGAGTGGCCATCCGGTCGATGACGCAGCGCCCGCGGGTGGCTTCGATCCCGCCGATCCGCGCCTGGGGAACGGGGTCCGTCAACATGATGCCTCCGGAAACCCCCGCCACCTCTTCCGGTACGATGATCCGACGCATACGGCTGATCTTATCGTGGAGAGTGCCACCAAGAAATGGGCAGGCGAATCGGGCGCTGACGTAACCGGAACCCACCAAGCCGCCACCATTGCTGGCCAGGGCGCACTGGCAACTAAGAGCGCCGTTAGCCTGGACACGGAAGTGACAGACGGTTCGGGTTATGTGAAGACGACTCCCGACCAGCGTGATGGCGGCGGGTACGGAAAGCTGGCCCTAACCTCTAGCGGAGCCGTGAAACCGGGCAAATTCGCGGATTCCAATCCCGGAGTGGTGACCGGCCAGGCACAGATCGCCGATGGGAGTGCCGCAGATCAATCTGGTGCCTGGGTGGCCGTAGCCACGGTAGATTTTCAGGTCCCGGCAGGTTGCGCCAGTATGGGGTTCACTCTGACGGTGAACTATGGCGGGCAGCTCAATACGTATGCCCCTGCTGATGGGGACAATGTCGGTATAGCGATTTACACTGGCACCGCGCCAGCCGGCCCCACGGTTTATCGTGCCGGAACGGGAACCGTGACCTATGCCAATCCTTCCGGCACGAAGTTGACCGTTTACATCAAGGGAAAACATTTAGTCGGCGCAGGCTCATACGTCGAGGGCAAATGCTCTCAGGACATAGTGACGCCGCTGCGTAGCGGGACAGTCGCCTAGCGGCGAAACGGAGAACGCTGAATGATGAATGATGAACGCGGAACGCTGAATGCTGATAGTTAAGGGCAGGAAATAGCGATGCGAAAGATCGCGGCAGTGCGCAAGACCGACTGGGCCACCTTCACGGCCAGCATCCCCGATGAACTTCGCGCCTGGGAAACACGGGAATCGGGGCAGTTTCCGAATTGGGTTCTCGTGACAATCAGGTGCGAGGGGACGTGGCAACTGGCCAAGGCCAGCGGCTTGTTTTTGACGATGCCGGCGCCGTGGTGTTCGGCATCGAGAATTCCCGCCGGCGTGCAGAGCGCCGTAGGGCAGCCGGTGATCGCGGGGGAAACCATCGGTGATTATCTCGAGAGACTGCTCGGCCGCGACATCTTCTTCGACTAGTGGAGGCCTAAATATGAAGGTTTTGAAATCTCAAATCTCGAATCTCTGGCTGCGGCCCGCCGTCTTCCGGTTTCTCGTGGTCGCCGCGAGCCTGTTTTTGACTTTCAACTTTCAACTCTCAACTGTCCTCCTCGCCCAGCAACCCACCTCCACCGCACCGCTCTTTGAAGTGAACTCGCACTACCTTGTCGGCCGCACCTGGGCGGATTACAAACCCAGCGCGGGCGCCGGATTGACATTGAACATCGCCGCCGGGACGGCATTCTGCGGCAATCCACCAGGGAAGGTGGTCTACGCCGGTGGCACATTGACGATGACGAATGCGGCGACGAACTACGTTTTTGTGAATCCAGCGGTCTCCTGCGTGCCGGCATCGAACACCACCGGATTCACGGCCGGGATGATTCCGCTGGCGCAGGTGGTGGCCGCAGGCGGAGTGATCACCGGGGTGACGGACGTGCGGACGTGGTTCGTAGATCCGCAGTGGCGGCTGTACACGGTCGAGAGTTCGGTGGATCTAGCCTCGGTCGCCACCGGGGCTTGTACCACGGAACGAACCGTAACGGTGACGGGCGCGGCGCTGGGCAATCCCGTTATGGTGACGGCGGCAACCGCGCTGCAAGCTGGAACGTTTCTGGTGGGCAAAGTCACGGCATACAACACAACGAAATGGCAATTCTGCAATCTCAGCGGTGGCGCGGTGGATCGCGCCTCAGACAATTACACGGTCTATGTCTTCAAGTAGGAGATCTGACATCTTAAATCTGGAGTCATCGCCAGGGCAGGAGAGCAGCCCCGATTGGAAAGATCGGGGCCATCAGGAGACGCAACCTCCCAACGACCCGACACGGTCGGGTTACCCTCCGCATGGTTTGTCGGCGGAAGGCTACTTCGGCTTTAGGGAGGTTGCAAGTGCTGCGGAGTCCATTGTCATGGGTGGGAGGCAAACATCGTCTGCGAGAACAGATCGTTGCCAGATTTCCTGACCATCGGACGTATGTGGAGCTCTTCGCGGGCGCCGCTTGGGTGCTGTTTGCCAAGCCGCCTGAGACCTCGAAGTGCGAGGTTCTCAATGACCTCGATGGCGAGCTCATCAACTTCTGGCGCGTGCTCAAGCATCGCGCCGCGGAATTCAGTGAGGCGGCTTCCTGGCTGCTCGCTTCGCGGGAATTATGGGAAAGTTGGCGCGCGCTGTCAGGCGTGGGCCCGGAGGTCTTGCGAGCCATCCGTTTCTATGCCGTCATTAGACTTGGGTTCGGGGCCCAGCGGAGGGCGACGTGTTTCGCTGTCCGGAGCAGAGCTGGGTCAAATCGGCCGGGGATCTGGTGGGCGGACCTCAAGCAGGAGGCACGGCGGATTGTGGCTCGCCTGCGCCGGGTCTGGGTCGAACGCTTGCCTTGGGAACAGTGCCACCAGAAATTTGACGGTCCGGCGACGTTCTTCTACATCGATCCGCCGTTCCGTTGCCGGGGCTCGAAAGCTTACGCCCACAACTTCACCGATGCGGACCATGCGCGGTTGGCTGAAGTGTTGGTTGGTAAGACGCGTGGGCTTTGGCTGCTGTCTTACAACGACGATCCGTTCATCAGCAAACTGTATCGCGGACGCGGCATCACGACTGAACGCTTGCGCGTCCCGTATTCCCTGGCGCGGACTGGGCGGCAGCACGTTCGGGAACTGCTCATCCGGAACTATTGACCGGCGGCTCCAGGGGCGCTTACCTGGTGCGCCGTCGCCCTGGCCGCGGGACGTTCGCCAGGATTGGCCTCGGGGCGCGCCCGGCTGGCCCACGTTGCATCGATTGGCGGAGATTGCGCTAAGGATGGCAGGATTTTCCGTGCGGGGAGCGACACGTTCTCGCCCCACGTCCGCGACTGACTAATTGACGGCTGGCGGCGCCTTGGACCTCACCGGCATCGCCCGCCGTTGTGGTGTTTTCAGGCACTTACCTCCAAACTATTGTCCCCCAACCTCCAGACTATTGGCGTTTTTACCTCCAAACTATTCGGCTCGTCCACAAAAAGCTCGGTGGCGGCGGCATGGGTGTGGTCTATAAGGCCGAGGACACCAAGCTCGGCCGGCTCGTGGCGCTCAAATTCCTGCCTGAAGAACTCTCTAAGAACCGACAAGCCCTGGAACGATTCCAGCGCGAAGCGCAGGCGGCTTCCGCGCTCAACCACCCGAACATCTGCACCGTTTACGAGATTGGCGAGCACGAAGGCATCAGGAACCTCACGCTGGCCGATGTCCACTACGGTCGACGGGAAGAAACCCTCAAATGGAGGAGGGAGCAAGAACAGGCAACCCAGGATAGCCGGTTTCAGTACAATCGCGGCCAGGCGCCAAATCAAACACCGGGTGAACTGGGGAGCAAGCTGGCCGCTTGGAAAAAGACTAGACAAGTCTCAGAAGTGGTGAAGGCGCACACTCTCCGCTCTGGCTGCAAATGGGACGGAAAGGAGATGGTATGTCGAAGCGACTTAACCCTTTCAGCTTTCAAGCTTTGACGAGAACTGCGGGAACAACTTGGGAACAATAACGCCCGAATACCATGTAAAACCATGCAACAAGACCCAAGAAAAAGCTAAGCGAGCCAACAAGATAGCCTTTCAGAGTTAGTCAGTAGGTCTGGTTCTCACGCCCCGCGCATCCGCCGGAGCCGTGGTGCTGAGTTGCAGCGGCGTGCCTCCGGGCGCGGCTTGTGTCTTCTCCCCGGACCCTGTCACGCTGGACGGACAGAACTCCGTAAACGCTTCGCTGACCATCATCATCATTGCCCGCGCGCGACAGGGCCCGCCCCTCTTGATTCCCGGTCCCACGTCGACGGACACCCGAGGGCGCGCGGCTCTCCTCTTCATCCTCCTGCTCCGGGGGATGCCAATCCTGTCTCCCGCCAGGCGCCGGCGAGCCTTCTTTCGGACGGGAATGATCGTCCTTGCCGTTTCAGTCTGGGCAGCGTGTGAACACGGGGACGGCGGGGGTGTCACCCCGGAGACACCGGCGGGAAATTACGCCTTCACCATTGTGGCTGCTTCCGGTATCCTCACGCGGAGTCTGACGGGTACCCCGAAGGTTAACTGGCTTCCCCGGCAAGCCCGGGCACTTCATTACCATCTCGCGGGGCCCGTTTTTCAGAATCGCAGCATGTAGGAGAACTTGACGAAGAACTGCTTTCCGTCTGTAGCGAGGCCCCGCGTGCGGAGGTCCTGAGTCGGAGGTTCGTCTGCGGTTCCCGACTCTGGACGCTGGGAGCCCCGTCGCCCTACGCGCCGCGGACGACCACCCGGAACCGGGTCGCGGCGTCGAGCGCCCGCACCGTCACGCGGCACCGCCCCGGCGCCACCTGCGCACGCACCATGACGGGCTTCCTGGGACGCGCGGTCGCGCCGCCCCGCGGGCGGGCGTTGCAGCGCAGCACCGCCGCAGCCGCCGGCCGTCGCCCCGCTCACGCGCACCGAGAGGCGCTCGGGGTCGGTCACCTCGAAGGAGATGCGGGCGCGGGCGCCGGCCTGCAGGCGACCGCTGCGCCGCGCGATGGCCGGTGCGGACGCCGCCGTGGCCCCCGCACCGGGCTGAGGCGCCGGCGCCGGCGCCGGCGCGGGCGCGAGCAGGGTTGGCGGCGCGACGGCGCCCGCCAGGTCGGCCCGGATCGCGTCCTGGACGGCTGACGGCGGGTCGCCGAGCCAGCGGATCCCCGACGACCCCGCGCCGTTGGTCACCGCGTAGTCCTCGGCGTAGATCTCGGCGATGGAGTGGTCCCAGCCCAGCGAGTAGTCCCACGCCGCCAGGCCGCGGGACAGCAGGCCCGCCATGTCGCGGGCTCGCCACCACGACGCCGTCCCGTCCAAGACCCCGGGCGCCGGACACGTGGGGCCGGGTGGCGTCAACGTGATGCCCATACTCGTGGGTGAGGGCGCTGCGCACCTGCGCCGCGGGGACGGCCGGGACGTACATGGCCGCGTCGCCCGCCGACTCCAGCGGTAGCAGGCGATCGCCTGGGCGTCGCCGCACTCGGTGGCCACCGCGGACTCCGGGATCACCGTCACCACCACGCTGCTGATCTCGGCGCCGTGCAGCAGGCCGTCCAGGATCGCCGTGTACCCGGGCACGTCGGCCCCGCTGGTGGCGCGGACGTCGAACGTGATCGCGCGGCCCGCCGAGTCGTGGGTCACCTGGGTCGCCGCAGCAGCGGGAGCGGCGCAGGCCGCGGCGCGAGCGGGCGACGCAGACGCGATTGCGTCGGCTGGGCATACCGCAACCCTTTCGTGCGGCTGCCCGGAGTGGGTGATCGCTTTGTGAAAGGTCCTGACGGGCTCTGTGTGCGGAGCCGCTCAGCCCGCCTCGTCCGCGAGCAGCGCGTCGATCTGGCCGACCGCGGAGGAGAGCACCTCCGCGAAGCCCATGGCGACCAGCCGCTCCATGGCCTCGTCGGTGGGGAAGGTCGTCGTGATCGTCATGACGGTCCCACCGTCGGCGCGCGGCGCCAGGGCCACGAGGACGTCGAGGGGCGGGATCCCGGGGTCGCCCAGCTCGAACCGGAGCCCGGAGGGCGGGTCAACCTCGCGCACGTGCCACCAGCCCGGGAAGGAGTCGCCGCCGGGGCCGGTCACGTCGTAGTCGACCCGGCGCCCGGCCGCAGGTCGTGCGCGGTGAACGTGGCGGGGTAGGTGGCGGCCCCCACCAGCGCTCGAGCTGGCGCGGGTCGGCCCACAGCCGCCAGACGCGCTCCGGCGAGGCGTCGAACTCGGCGGTGAGCGTCATCGTCAGGGCGGCGGGGTCCTTGTGGACGGCGGTGACGGTCATGTCCGGTCCGCCTCCTGCTGGCGGCGATGAGGTCGGTCGATGCGGTCGATCCGCGCCGCGCCACAGCGCCTCGTACTGGGTCGAGCAGGCCGCGCGCGCCGGAGCGCGGCGGGGTCGATCTCGGTGCGCACGAGCTTGCGGCGGCCGTGCGCGTCTTGGTGACGAGGCCGGCGCCGCTCGAGCACGGCGACGTGCTTCTGCACCGCCGCGAAGCTCATCGGGTAGTGGCCGGCCAGCTCGAGACCGACGCCCTCGCGCCCGTCGAGCGCCCGCAGGACGATGTCACGCCGGGTGGCATCGGCCAGGGCGGCAAAGACGAGATCGGCGGCGTCGGGCGACACGGGCTGTTGA